>JAFQTS010000021.1 GCA_017408915.1 Oscillospiraceae bacterium
CCACAGCTGTTCGCAGCGTTCCATAGACAACTCCTTGATAAAAAAAGAAGCCGGACATAAGTCCGGCGTCTTTTTTCTAAGTAGATTACTCAGCGGGGTTGATAGCGCCGTTGGGGCAGGTATCTGCGCAGGAACCGCAATCCAGGCAAGCACCGGCGTCGATCACATACTGGGAATCACCCTGAGAGATAGCACCAACGGGGCAAGCATCGGCGCAAGCGCCGCAGCTGACACAAGCGGAATTGATAGCGTATGCCATAATGAGCACCTCCATAAAGAATTATCACCCCCATTGTAACACGAAATTTCTAAATTGCAAGAGCTTTCTCAAAGGAAAATCGGGGAAAATCACCGAAAATTGACAGCTATCCTCAGGCGTGGTACAATCGGGATACTACGATTGGGAGGGCTGTTATGGACTACACGTATGAATATTTCTGCAAAAGCGCCGAATATGTGCGCGAAAAAATGGGTTTTACCCCTGAGATCGGCATTGTGCTGGGCAGCGCCCTTGGTCCTTTTGCCCAGCATGTGGAAGATCCGGTGGTTATTCCCTATGAGGAGATCCCCAACTTTCTCCGTTCCACCGTGTCCACCCATGCGGGAGATTTGATCTGCGGCACTATCGCGGGCAAAAAGGTGGTGTGTATGTCCGGTCGCTTCCACTCCTACGAGGGCTACGATTTTGACCAGCTGACCGCTCCTGTGCGCCTTTTCAAGCTCTTGGGCTGCCGCGCCGTCATCCTCACCAACGCTGCCGGCGGCGTCAACGAGAACTTTAAGCCCGGCGACATTATGGTTATCAACGATCAGATGATGTTCTGCGGCTTCTCCCCCCTGCGTGGCAAGAACCTCCCCGAGTTCGGCCCCCGCTTTTTCGATGTGCAGGAGATGTACACCCCCGCCTTGCGGGAGCTGGCGTTATCCTGCACCGAGGATAGCGGCCTTACGTTTCATGAGGGTTGCTACTTCTTCATGCAGGGACCCCAGTTCGAGACCCCTGCCGAGATCCGCGCCATCCGCATTTTAGGCGGCGACGCGGTGGGTATGTCCACCGTCACCGAGGCGCTGACGGCGGCACACTGCGGTATGCCCTGCCTCGCCTTTTCTGTCATTACCAATATGGCGGCAGGCATGCTGAAGGAGAAACTCTCCGATGAAGAGGTCAACGAAGTGGGCAAGAAGGTAGAGGAGCGGTTCAGCGCCTACTTAATGCGTGTGTTGGAGAAGATGTAAAGATGAAGCTGCTTTTTAAAAATGCGTATCTCTACACCCCTGACGGGGTGATTAAGGACGGCTTTTTGGCGGTGGAGGGTGACACCATCGCCTATGTGGGCGCAGTGCGTCCCGAGGGCGTGTTCGATGTGGAGAAGGATATGTCCCATCGCCTGCTGCTGCCGGGGTTGGTGAACACCCATACCCACGCCGCCATGACGCTGCTGCGTGGTGTGGGCACGGATTTGCCTCTCCACCGCTGGCTCACGGAAGCCGTGTTCCCCCTCGAGGGGAAGATGACGGCAGCGGACATCCGCGCAGGCTCTGCCTTGGCGCTGCTGGAGATGCTTGCCTGCGGCACTACCGCTTTTTCCGATATGTATTTCCACCCCGACACCATGGCGGAGCTGGTGGCAAGCTGCGGCATGAAGGCAAACCTCAATTACCCCGTCCAGTCCTTCAATCCCGCCGAAACTTACGAACAGAATGAGAGTGCGCGGAAATTGGAATCGTTCCATAAAGCCTACCACGGCGCGGCTGACGGTCGTATTCGGATAGACGGCTGCTTGCACGCCGAGTATACCTGCAACCCCCATGTGGCGGCAGGGACGGCGGCGTGGTGCAGGAGCGTAGGTGGCAGAATGCACATCCACCTGTCGGAGACGAAGCATGAGCACGAGGGCTGCTTGGAGCGGTACGGCATGACCCCTGCGGAGTGGATGAACCGCGCGGGGGTATTCGATGTGCCCTGTCAGGCGGCGCACTGTGTATGGGTCAGCGAAAGTGACCGCAGATTGATGAAGGAAAAGGGCGTGGCAGTCGTCCACAATCCCAGCAGCAACATGAAGCTGGGCAGCGGCTTTGCCCCCATCCCCCAGATGCTCCAAGAGGGCATTTTGGTGTCCCTCGGCACCGACGGCGCAGCCAGCAACAACACCCTCAACATGGTGAAGGAGTTGCATCTCGCCTCCATTATCCACAACGGCTATCACGGCGATGCCGCCCTCATGACCGCCAAGGAAATTATCACCATGGCAACGCGGAGCGGCGCACTGGTGCAGGGTCGTGAGGACACAGGCGAGCTGACAGCGGGCAAAAAGGCCGACATCATCGCCGTTGCCCTTGACCGTCCCCACTTAACGCCCCACATCGACACCGAGGGCTTGGTGGCCTACAGCATGCAGGGCAGCGATGTGGTGCTGACCATGGTGGATGGCCGCATCCTCTACGAAAACGGGGAATATTTGACACTGGATAAAGAGAAAATCATCTACGAGGCCAATGCTGCCGCCGCGCGGCTTATGGCATAAAAGGAGAGAGAATCATGGAAAGAGCAGACAAGGGTTTGGCTTTCATGCTGCAATATGAAAACGTGGCGTGGTACGACAGCGGTGAAGTCCGCATCCTCGACCGCCGCGTGTACCCCCGCAAGGTGGAGTTCGTCACCTGCCGCACCTACGAAGAGGTGGTGCAGGCGCTCCGTGACATGGTGACCCAGTCCACGGGCCCCTTCACCGCCGCCGCTATGGCCATGGCACTGGCGGCCTATCAGTGCCGCGATAGGAACGCCGCCCAGCAGCTGGCGTATCTTGAGCATGCCGCCGATGTCATTGCCCATGCCCGCCCCACCACCGTGGGCCGTATGGCGCGCATTACAGGCGGCTGCTTGGAGGCAGCCCGCGAGGCCATTGCCAACGGTGAGCGGGATGTGGCTACCTATATCCGCGACTTTACCGTCCGTACCAATAACCGCCGCTACTCCCGCGTGGGGCAGATGGGTAAGCACTTGGCGGCCCTCATCCCCGATGGCGGCGCAGTCATGACCCAGTGCTTCTCCGAGACCATCTTGGGCATGATGCTCCGCGAGTGCCGTGAGCAGGGAAAGAAGGTGCGTATGTTCTGCCCCGAAACCCGTCCTTTCTTCCAAGGGGCGCGCCTTACCGCCACCGTCTGCCACGATATGGGCTTTGATGTGACGGTCATTACCGACAACATGCCCGCCTATGTCATGCAGCGTGAGGGGATTGACCTCTTCACCTGCGCCGCCGATGCCATCTGCTGCGATGGTCATGTGGTCAATAAGGTGGGCACCTTCCAGATCTCCATCGCCGCCAATTATTTGGGCGTGCCTGTGTATGTCAGCGGCGTCCCCGATCAGGGGCATCCCACGGTGGATTGCGTCCATATTGAGCTTAGAAACCCCGCCGAAACCTTGGAGGCTATGGGGGTTAAGACCGCTGCCGACGGCGTGAAGGGCTACTATCCCGCCTTCGATATTACCCCTCCCCAGCTTATTACGGGCATCGTCACCGACTTGGGCGTATATTCTCCCTTGGAGCTTGATAAGTACCTCGCCGTCAGCGAGATCGGCCCTTACGAGATGGTGGTGTAAACGAGAAAAACGACCTGTTCCCGCGGGAACAGGTCGTTTTTCTCGTTTACACCACCATCTCGTAAGGGCCGATCTCGCTGACGGCGAGGTACTTATCAAGCTCCAAGGGAGAATATACGCCCAAGTCGGTGACGATGCCCGTAATAAGCTGGGGAGGGGTAATATCGAAGGCGGGATAGTAGCCCTTCACGCCGTCGGCAGCGGTCTTAACCCCCATAGCCTCCAAGGTTTCGGCGGGGTTTCTAAGCTCAATATGGACGCAATCCACCGTGGGATGCCCCTGATCGGGGACGCCGCTGACATACACAGGCACGCCCAAATAATTGGCGGCGATGGAGATCTGGAAGGTGCCCACCTTATTGACCACATGACCATCGCAGCAGATGGCATCGGCGGCGCAGGTGAAGAGGTCAATCCCCTCACGCTGCATGACATAGGCGGGCATGTTGTCGGTAATGACCGTCACATCAAAGCCCATATCGTGGCAGACGGTGGCGGTAAGGCGCGCCCCTTGGAAGAAAGGACGGGTTTCGGGGCAGAACATACGCACCTTCTTTCCCTGCTCACGGCACTCGCGGAGCATCATGCCCAAGATGGTCTCGGAGAAGCACTGGGTCATGACTGCGCCGCCATCGGGGATGAGGGCCGCCAAGTGCTTACCCATCTGCCCCACGCGGGAGTAGCGGCGGTTATTGGTACGGACGGTAAAGTCGCGGATATAGGTAGCCACATCCCGCTCACCGTTGGCAATGGCCTCGCGGGCTGCCTCCAAGCAGCCGCCTGTAATGCGCGCCATACGGCCCACGGTGGTGGGGCGGGCATGGGCAATGACATCGGCGGCATGCTCAAGATACGCCAGCTGCTGGGCGGCGTTCCTATCGCGGCACTGATAGGCCGCCAGTGCCATGGCCATAGCGGCGGCGGTGAAGGGGCCCGTGGACTGGGTCACCATGTCACGGAGCGCCTGCACCACCTCTTCGTAGGTGCGGCAGGTGACGAACTCCACCTTGCGGGGGTACACGCGGCGGTCGAGGATGCGGACTTCACCGCTGTCGTACCACGCCACGTTTTCATATTGCAGCATGAAAGCCAAACCCTTGTCTGCTCTTTCCATGATTCTCTCTCCTTTTATGCCATAAGCCGCGCGGCGGCAGCATTGGCCTCGTAGATGATTTTCTCTTTATCCAGTGTCAAATATTCCCCGTTTTCGTAGAGGATGCGGCCATCCACCATGGTCAGCACCACATCGCTGCCCTGCATGCTGTAGGCCACCAAGCCCTCGGTGTCGATGTGGGGCGTTAAGTGGGGACGGTCAAGGGCAACGGCGATGATGTCGGCCTTTTTGCCCGCTGTCAGCTCGCCTGTGTCCTCACGACCCTGCACCAGTGCGCCGCTCCGCGTTGCCATGGTGATAATTTCCTTGGCGGTCATGAGGGCGGCATCGCCGTGATAGCCGTTGTGGATAATGGAGGCGAGATGCAACTCCTTCACCATGTTGAGGGTGTTGTTGCTGGCTGCGCCGTCGGTGCCGAGGGACACCAAAATGCCCTCTTGGAGCATCTGGGGGATGGGGGCAAAGCCGCTGCCCAGCTTCATGTTGCTGCTGGGATTGTGGACGACTGCCACGCCCTTTTCCTTCATCAATCTGCGGTCACTTTCGCTGACCCATACACAGTGCGCCGCCTGACAGGGCACATCGAATACCCCCGCGCGGTTCATCCACTCCGCAGGGGTCATGCCGTACCGCTCCAAGCAGCCCTCGTGCTCATGCTTCGTCTCCGACAGGTGGATGTGCATTCTGCCACCTACGCTCCTGCACCACGCCGCCGTCCCTGCCGCCACATGGGGGTTGCAGGTATACTCGGCGTGCAAGCAGCCGTCTATCCGAATACGACCGTCAGCCGCGCCGTGGTAGGCTTTATGGAACGATTCCAATTTCCGCGCACTCTCATTCTGTTCGTAAGTTTCGGCGGGATTGAAGGACTGGACGGGGTAATTGAGGTTTGCCTTCATGCCGCAGCTTGCCACCAGCTCCGCCATGGTGTCGGGGTGGAAATACATATCGGAAAAAGCGGTAGTGCCGCAGGCAAGCATCTCCAGCAGCGCCAAGGCAGAGCCTGCGCGGATGTCCGCTGCCGTCATCTTCCCCTCGAGGGGGAACACGGCTTCCGTGAGCCAGCGGTGGAGAGGCAAATCCGTGCCCACACCACGCAGCAGCGTCATGGCGGCGTGGGTATGGGTGTTCACCAACCCCGGCAGCAGCAGGCGATGGGACATATCCTTCTCCACATCGAACACGCCCTCGGGACGCACTGCGCCCACATAGGCGATGGTGTCACCCTCCACCGCCAAAAAGCCGTCCTTAATCACCCCGTCAGGGGTGTAGAGATACGCATTTTTAAAAAGCAGCTTCATCTTTACATCTTCTCCAACACACGCATTAAGTAGGCGCTGAACCGCTCCTCTACCTTCTTGCCCACTTCGTTGACCTCTTCATCGGAGAGTTTCTCCTTCAGCATGCCTGCCGCCATATTGGTAATGACAGAAAAGGCGAGGCAGGGCATACCGCAGTGTGCCGCCGTCAGCGCCTCGGTGACGGTGGACATACCCACCGCGTCGCCGCCTAAAATGCGGATGGCGCGGATCTCGGCAGGGGTCTCGAACTGGGGTCCCTGCATGAAGAAGTAGCAACCCTCATGAAACGTAAGGCCGCTATCCTCGGTGCAGGATAACGCCAGCTCCCGCAAGGCGGGGGTGTACATCTCCTGCACATCGAAAAAGCGGGGGCCGAACTCGGGGAGGTTCTTGCCACGCAGGGGGGAGAAGCCGCAGAACATCATCTGATCGTTGATAACCATAATGTCGCCGGGCTTAAAGTTCTCGTTGACGCCGCCGGCAGCGTTGGTGAGGATGACGGCGCGGCAGCCCAAGAGCTTGAAAAGGCGCACAGGAGCGGTCAGCTGGTCAAAATCGTAGCCCTCGTAGGAGTGGAAGCGACCGGACATACACACCACCTTTTTGCCCGCGATAGTGCCGCAGATCAAATCTCCCGCATGGGTGGACACGGTGGAACGGAGAAAGTTGGGGATCTCCTCATAGGGAATAACCACCGGATCTTCCACATGCTGGGCAAAAGGACCAAGGGCGCTGCCCAGCACAATGCCGATCTCAGGGGTAAAACCCATTTTTTCGCGCACATATTCGGCGCTTTTGCAGAAATATTCATACGTGTAGTCCATAACAGCCCTCCCAATCGTAGTATCCCGATTGTACCACGCCTGAGGATAGCTGTCAATTTTCGGTGATTTTCCCCGATTTTCCTTTGAGAAAGCTCTTGCAATTTAGAAATTTCGTGTTACAATGGGGGTGATAATTCTTTATGGAGGTGCTCATTATGGCATACGCTATCAATTCCGCTTGTGTCAGCTGCGGCGCTTGCGCCGATGCTTGCCCCGTTGGTGCTATCTCTCAGGGTGATTCCCAGTATGTGATCGACGCCGGTGCTTGCCTGGATTGCGGTTCCTGCGCAGATACCTGCCCCAACGGCGCTATCAACCCCGCTGAGTAATCTACTTAGAAAAAAGACGCCGGACTTATGTCCGGCTTCTTTTTTTATCAAGGAGTTGTCTATGGAACGCTGCGAACAGCTGTGG
>JAFQTS010000022.1 GCA_017408915.1 Oscillospiraceae bacterium
ACCTGCAGAATATCGATGTGGCGATCCCCCGCGATAAGCTGGTGGTGCTGACGGGCCTCAGCGGCAGCGGTAAATCGTCGCTGGCCTTCGACACCATCTACGCTGAGGGACAGCGCCGCTATGTGGAGTCCCTCAGCTCCTATGCCCGCATGTTTTTGGGACAGATGGACAAGCCCGATGTGGACTATATCGAGGGCCTGAGCCCCGCCATCTCCATCGATCAGAAAACAACTTCAAAGAATCCCCGCTCCACCGTGGGTACGGTGACGGAGATCTATGACTATATGCGCCTTTTGTGGGCGCGAGTGGGCACGCCCCACTGCCCCAAGTGCGGCAAGGAGATCCGCCAGCAGACGGTGGACCAGATCATCGACCGTATTATGGCGCTGCCCGAGGGCACACGCATCCAAGTAATGGCGCCTGTGGTGCGGGGACGCAAGGGCGAGCATGCCAAGGTCTTTGCCGATGCCCGCCGCAGCGGCTATGTCCGCGTCCGCGTGGATGGGCAGATGTATGAGCTGGACGAGGACATCACCCTTGCCAAGAATATCAAGCACCATATCGACATTGTGGTGGATCGCCTTATCGTCCGTGACGATATTGCCAGCCGCCTCACCGACAGCGTGGAGACGGCCTCCCATCTCACAGGCGGCCTTGTAAGCGTCAACTTGGTGCGGGAGGAAGAGGATCTCCAGTTCTCTCAGAACTATGCCTGTGAGGATTGCGGTATCTCTATTGAGGAACTGGCGCCCCGCCTGTTCTCCTTCAATAACCCCTTCGGCGCTTGCCCTACCTGCACAGGTCTCGGTATGCAGCAGAAGGTTGACCCCGCGCTGGTGGTGCCCGATGAGAGCAAGTCGATCTTGGACGGTGCGGTGGTGGCCTCGGGCTGGAACTCCATCCGCTCCGACGGCATCTCCCGCATGTATTTCGATGCCTTGGCGAAGAAGTATAATTTCTCTCTCCGCACCCCCTATGAGCAGCTCCCCGCCGCCGTGAAGGATGTGATCCTCTACGGTACGAAGGGGGAGAAGCTGACGCTGGAATACGATCAGCCCCGCGGTAAGGGCGTGCTGCATCAAGCCTTTGAGGGCATCGCCAACAACTTGGAGCGCCGCTATCGGGAGACCCAATCCGATGCCAGCAAGAAGGAGATTGAAACCTTCATGTCCGAGTGTCCCTGTCCCACCTGCCAAGGGCAGCGGCTGCGGAGCGAGGCGTTGGCAGTCACCGTGGGCGGTAAGTCCATCTTCGATGTGACCACCCTGTCTGTGGATGAGGAGATCGCGTTTTTCGACAATTTGGAGCTTACGGAGCAGCAGAAGATCATCGCTGTGCAGATTTTGAAGGAGATCGGCGAGCGGCTGCGGTTCTTGCAGTCGGTAGGCCTCAGCTACCTCACCTTGAGCCGCTCCAGTGGCACACTGTCGGGCGGCGAGAGCCAGCGTATTCGTTTGGCAACCCAGATCGGCAGCAGCTTAATGGGCGTTCTCTATATCCTCGATGAGCCCTCCATCGGTCTCCATCAGCGGGATAATGATAAGCTCCTCGCCACCCTTCGTCATCTTCGGGATTTGGGCAACACCCTCATTGTGGTGGAGCATGACGAGGACACTATGCGCAGCGCCGATTATCTCATCGACATCGGCCCCGGAGCAGGCAGCCTCGGCGGTCGCGTGGTGGCGGCAGGTACGCCCCAGGAGATCATGGACAATCCCGACAGCTTAACGGGTCAGTATCTAAGCGGCAGAAAGAAGATCGAGCCTCCTGCCCAGCGCCGCAGCGGCAACGGTAAATGGCTGACGGTGCGTGGCGCAAGGGAGAATAACCTAAAGAATATTGATGTGTCCATCCCCTTGGGGACGCTGACCTGCGTGACGGGCGTATCGGGCAGCGGTAAGTCCTCGCTGGTGAATGAGATCATCTTTAAGAAACTGGGCGCGGACTTAAACCGCATGAAGGCTTACGCAGGGAAGCATGATACCATCGAGGGCAAGGAGCATTTGGACAAGGTCATCGCCATTGACCAGAGCCCCATCGGGCGCACGCCCCGCTCCAACCCCGCTACCTATACAAGCCTTTTTAACGATATCCGCGACCTCTTCGCCTCCCTGCCGGAGGCAAAGCGCCGCGGCTATGGCCCGGGGCGGTTCTCCTTCAATACCAAGGGAGGACGCTGCGAAGCCTGCTGCGGTGACGGCGTGCTGAAAATTGAGATGCACTTCCTCGCCGATGTGTATGTACCCTGCGAGGTCTGCCGCGGCAAGCGGTATAACCGCGAGACGCTGGAAGTGAAGTATAAGGGCAAGTCCATCGCAGAAGTGCTGGAAATGACGGTGGATGAAGCGCTGCCCTTCTTCTCCGCCATCCCCAAGATCGCCCAGCGGTTGGAGACACTTCGCGATGTAGGCCTTGGCTATGTGAAGCTGGGGCAGTCCTCCACCACCCTCTCGGGCGGTGAGGCACAGCGCGTAAAGCTGGCCACGGAGCTTTCCAAGCGCTCCACAGGCCGCACTATCTATATCCTCGATGAGCCCACCACTGGTCTCCACACCGACGATGTGAAGAAGCTGCTGCTGGTGCTGCAGCGTTTGGTGGATGCAGGCAACACGGTGCTGGTCATCGAGCATAATCTGGATGTCATTAAGTGTGCCGACTATTTGATCGACCTCGGCCCCGAGGGCGGCAATGGCGGCGGCAATGTGGTGGCGGTAGGCACACCCGAAGAGGTGGCAGCCGCCGAGGCGTCCTACACGGGACAGTATTTGAAACGAGTTTTGTAAAAGAGAGGAGGGGACAGCCCCATGACAGGACACAGCACCGTGGAAGGCACTGTGCAGAACGTGGTGTTCCGCAACGAGGAAAATGGCTACACCGTTTTGGCACTGGTGACGGATCTGGGTGAAGAGGTGACGGTGGTGGGCTGCATCCCCTTTGCCGCCGCAGGAGAGAGCATGACCATCACGGGCACGTGGGTGGAGCACGCCACCTACGGCGTGCAGCTTGCCGCCGAGACGGTGGATCGCCGTATGCCCAAGGATGAAGAGGAGATTTTGGTCTACCTCTCCTCGGGCGTTCTCAAGGGCGTGGGCCCTGCCACGGCGGCGCGCTTAGTGGAGCGGTTCGGTGCGGATACCCTCCGTGTCATTGAAGAAGAGCCGGAGCGACTTACCGCCATTAAGGGCATGACGGCGAAGAAAGCCACGGAGATTTCCACGGCCTTCCGCGCCCTGACGGGTCTGCGCCGCGTGACGGAGTTTTTGAGCCGCTACGAGCTGCCTGTTTCCATGGCGATGTCCTTGGTGCGGGCCTACGGGGAGAATACGGTATCCTCCTTGAAGGATAACCCTTATCTCCTCGCCGATGACCGCTTCGGCGTGGAGTTTTCCACCGCCGACGAGATCGCCATCTCCATGGGTTTCGGCGGCGACGATGATTGCCGCGTGGAGGCGGCGGTGCTGTATGAACTGAGCCATAATTTGAGCAACGGTCATGTGTTCCTGCCCCGTAATAAACTGGTGGCGGCCACGGCGCAGCTCATTGATGTGGACGGCGACACGGTGGAAAAAGCCGTGGACGACCTGTGCGAGGGAGGCAAAATTATCTGCCGGCCCATCGCCAATGTGCAGGGCTGCTATCTCCGCCGTATGTATGAGGCGGAGACCTATGTGGCAAAGCGCCTGTGGGCGGCCTGCACCGAGGAATGTGAACACTGGGTGGATGCAGGGAAGGTCATTGGTGAAATTGAGATGCAGCAGGGTGTCGTCTATGCACCCCTGCAGCGCCACGCCGTCACCTTGGCGGCGGAGAAGGGTGTGCTGGTGCTGACGGGTGGCCCCGGTACAGGTAAGACTACCGCTGTACGAGGGATCGTGACCCTTTTTGAGCGGATGGGGCTTTCTGTGCTGCTCCTTGCCCCCACAGGCCGTGCGGCCCAGCGGATGGGACAGTTGTGTGGGCGTGATGCCCAAACCATCCACCGCTCCTTGGGCATGAGCTATAATGAGCTGACGGGCGAGGTCAATTTCCGCAAGAATGAAAAAGAGCCGCTGGAATGTGATGCCGTCATTGTGGACGAGATGAGTATGGTGGATTTGGAGCTGATGGCGGCGCTGCTCCACGCCCTGCGCCCCGGCTGCCGCCTCATTTTGGTGGGCGACAGCGATCAGCTCCCCTCGGTAGGGGCAGGCAATGTGCTGGGGGATTTGCTGAAAAGCGGTGTGATCCCCGCCGTGACGCTGACGGAGATTTTCCGCCAAGCCCAGAATTCTGCCATCATCCGCAACGCCCACGCCGTCAACAGCGGGCGCGCTCCGGAATTGCAGAATAATCAGAATGATTTCTTCTTCCTCCGCCGCCGCGCACCCGAGGCGCTGGTGGAGACGGTGGTGGGACTTTGTAAGCAGCGTTTGCCCGACAACATGGGCATCCCCGCAGGGGAGATCCAAGTGCTGTCCCCCACCCGCAAAGGCGTGTGCGGCACAGTGAATTTGAACCGCGCCTTGCAAGGGGCGCTGAACCCGCCCACTGCCAACAAGCGGCAGAAACTGTGGGGCGATCTCCTGCTGCGGCAGGGGGATCGTGTCATGCAGACGAAGAATAACTACGATGTGGTGTGGGAGAGCAGCGACGGCGCTATGGGCACAGGCATCTTCAACGGCGACGTGGGCATCATTGAGGACATCGACCCCTCGGGTGAGATGGTGACGGTGCGGTTTGACGAGCGCACCTGCATTTATACCAACGAGATGCTCAGTCAGCTGGAGCTGGCCTACGCCATGACGGTACATAAAGCGCAGGGCAGCGAATACCGCGCCGTGGTGCTGGTGTCGGCGCCTGTTGCCCCTGCCCTCATGGTGCGTGGGGTACTCTATACCGCCATTACGCGCGCCCGCGAACTGCTGGTGCTGGTGGGCGATGATGTGACACCTGCTGCCATGGCGGCAGATGACCGCCGTCAGCGGCGCTACAGCGGCTTACGGCGGAGATTAAAGGAGGCGAGTGAAGGATGAGCTTCAAAGATGTGAACGACAGCATCAATAAGATCATGGGCAGCATGATGGACTTGTTCTTCCCTCGCAGATGCCCTTTCTGCGGTGCTATCGTGGGAAAGGAACTGTTGTGTGACGAGTGCAAAAAGACGCTGCCGTGGTGTGAAAAGGTAAAAAGCGGTGCAAACTTCAAGAGTGTCACCGCGCCCCTTTTCTACGAGGATCGTGTCCGCACGGCGGTACATGATTTGAAATTTAACGGCAAGACCGGCGGCATCGACTGCTTCGGGCAGATGATGGCCCAGTGTGCCGCCGAGCGCTACAGCGGTGAGTTTGATGCCGTCACATGGGTGCCTGTCAGCCAC
Organism: Oscillospiraceae bacterium; assembly: GCA_017408915.1. Classification (GTDB taxonomy): domain Bacteria; phylum Bacillota; class Clostridia; order Oscillospirales; family Oscillospiraceae; genus Vescimonas. Next base: position 5,357 of record JAFQTS010000022.1, read on the forward strand.
AAGCGACTGAAAAAGCGTGGCTATGACCAAGCGCGCTTGCTGTGTGCCTCCCTGTGTGTGGATTGGCATGTTGCACCTTTGGAGACACTGAAGAAGGTGCGGGATAATCCCGCCCAGTCGGGGATTGACGATCATGCCCAGCGCCGCGCCAATGTGTTGGGTGTTTATGAGGCGGTGAATGTGGAAACTTTTGCAGGCAAGCGTTTGCTGCTCATTGACGATGTGTGTACCACCGGTGCTACGCTGGGAGAAGCCGCCCGCGTGCTGAAGGGGGCGGGCGCGGCAGAGGTTTTGTGCCTGACCCTGAGCATGGTGCGTGACTAATGTTTTTCTCCATTTCGGGCAGAATAAAGTCGTGGCGAAAGTGTAAACATTTTTATCTTGCTCTTGCAAATGGGGAAAGCCATCGGTATAATGATTAATTGAGGAAATACGGCAACTTTGCCGCGACCATAGTAATTTTTCAACGAATTGTAGAGGTGCAATTATGTTTTCTTTGGCAAAAGATATTGGTATCGATCTGGGTACCGCTTCCGTTCTGGTGTATGTGAAGGGTAAGGGCGTTGTGCTGAACGAGCCCTCCGTGGTGGCCATTGACAAGAATACCGGCCGTCTTTTGAAGGTGGGTGCTGAGGCGCAGGCTATGCTGGGCCGTACCCCCGGCAACATCGTGGCCATCCGTCCTCTCCGTGAGGGTGTCATCTCCGACTACGACATGACTGAGCGTATGCTCAAGGAGTTCCTCCATAAGGTCACGGGCGGCTTTAGCCTGTTTAAGCCCCGTGTCATCATCTGCGTCCCCTCCGGCATCACCGAGGTGGAGGAGCGCGCCGTGGTGGATGCCGGTATTCAGGCCGGTGCTCGCCGCGTCTATCTCATTGAAGAGCCTGTGGCTGCCGCGATCGGTGCCGGCCTCGACATCGCCAAGCCCGATGGCAACATGGTGGTGGATATCGGCGGCGGTACGACGGATATTGCCGTTATCTCCCTCAGCGGCGTGGTGGAGTCTGTGTCCATCAAGGTGGCGGGCGACCAGTTCAACGAGTCTATCGTCAAGTATATGCGCCGCAAGCACAATGTGCTGGTGGGTGAGCGTACCGCAGAGCTGATGAAGATCCAGATCGGCTGCGTGTTCCCCAAGGAGCAGGAGACCTGCATCGATGTGAAGGGCCGCTGCCTGCTGACGGGTCTGCCCAAGACGCTGTCCATCACCTCTACGGAGATGCTGGAGGCCTTTGAAGAGCCCGTGGAGCGTATTCTCGAGGCCATCCACGGTGTGCTGGAGCGCACGCCTCCCGAGCTGGTGGCGGACATCTCCAACAACGGTATCGTCATGACCGGCGGCGGCTCTCTGATCGACGGTTTTGATAAGCTGGTGGAGTCCCGCACCGGCATTCAGACCATTGTGGCCGCCGACGCCATCTCCTGCGTGGCAGAGGGCACCGGCAAGAGCCTCGACAGCGTGGCTTCCATGACCGACGGCACGGTGAATCTGAGCCGCAGAAAGCAGATGAACTAAAAAAGCGAATAAAAAATCCCGTCCTCTCGGACGGGATTTTTTCTATACAGGGAAAAGGGCACAAAAGTCCCGCCCATGTGGGCGGGACTTTCTCTCGTTTAGTTGAGCTGGTTGGCGATGAGATCAGCCAGTGCTTCCACGCAGGCCTCCTCGTCAGCGCCGTCGGCGATGAGGGTGATGGTCGTGCCCTTCACGATGCCCAGGCTCAGAACGCCCAGCAGGCTCTTGGCATTGACGCGACGCTCCTCTTTCTCCACCCAGATGCCGCACTTGAACTCGTTGGCCTTCTGAATGAAATAGGTGGCGGGTCTGGCGTGCAGACCGACTTCGTTATTGACAGTAATTTCCTTCGTATACATGTTCCGCTCTCCTTATATCACATTTATCGGCACAATCAACCGTAAGGATACTATCCACATTATACCGAACTTCTACCCCTCTTGCAATAGGGCATTACTACGAAATATCACAGTTTAGTCCTTTAAATCGTGTGCGTTTTGTCAGATTTGGCAAAAATGAAGCTTATTTCAGTTCCACCACCGTGACGCCGGCCTCGCCCTCACCATAGTGACCGAGGCGGAAGGACTTGACGGCGCGGTTGCGCTTGAGCATGTCGTGGACAGCTTTGCGGAGAGCGCCTGTGCCCTTGCCGTGGATGATGGTGACGCTGCCCAGCTTTGCCATGACGGCAGCATCGATATAGTTCTCCACCACGCTCTCGGCTTCCAGTGTTTCGAGGCCACGGATATCCAGTTCCGTAGCGGCGCGGGGTGTGAGGTTAATTTGGGTGGTGGCCTGTTTGCGCTGGGAGGCGGCGTTGAGCTTCTTGCGCTTTTCGATCTCCTCAGCGGATTCCACCAAGCGCACCTGCCCGGGCTTGACGGTCATTTTCATCTTGCCTGCCTGCAACAGGAGCGAACCGTCGGAGTTGACATTCAGCACCGTGGCGGCGGTGCGGACACCGGCAAGCTCCACCATATCGCCCACGGCGATGGGGCGGGAGGGCGTCAGTTCTTCCGTCTCCTTCTCGCGGGCGTAGAGAGCGTCGTGGGCGGCGTTTAAGTTGCGGCGAATGGCGGCCTTGGCATCGTTGAGAGACTGGTGGTTGGCCTGCTTTGCCTGCTGCTTGCGGAGGGCATCCAGCTCTGCGAAGATGTTCTCTGTCTGCATCCGCGCCTGCTCCACAATGCGCCGCGCCTCCACCTCGCCCTTGGCGCGGGCGTTTTCCTTGGCTCGCTCCATCTGCTCGCGGTAGGTGCGGGCTTTGCGGGCATCTTCTTCCCGCTGCTGCCACAGGCGGTTGGCCTCGTTCTGGGCCTTCTCCAAGCGCTGGCGCTTTTCCTCCAACTGGGTCAGCACATCTTCAAAGCGGACGGATTCGCTGTCCATCTGCTGCTTTGCCGCGTCGATGACCTCCTCGGGGAGACCGAGGCGGCGGGAGATGGCAAAGGCGTTAGACTTACCGGGAATACCCACCAACAGGCGGTAGGTGGGGCGCAGGGTCTGCACATCAAACTCGCAGCTGGCGTTTTCCACACCTGCGGTGGTCATGGCGAAGGTTTTCAGCTCCGCATAGTGGGTGGTGGAGGCTGTCAGCGCACCCTTATTACGGGCGTGCTGGATAATGGCGATGGCCAGTGCCGCACCCTCAATGGGGTCGGTGCCTGCACCCAACTCATCGAAGAGAATGAGACTGTGGTCATCGGCCTTGTCCAAAATCTCCACAATGTTGGACATATGAGCCGAGAAGGTGGACAGGCTCTGCTCAATGCTCTGCTCATCGCCCACATCGGCGAGGATGCGGTCAAAGACGCGGATTTGCGAGCCGCTGTCGGCGGGGATATGGAGGCCGCACTGTGCCATAAGGCACAAAAGACCTAAAGTTTTCAGCGTCACCGTCTTACCGCCGGTGTTGGGGCCTGTGATGACGAGGGTATCGTACTCGCCGCCCAGTTCCACCGTGATGGGGACGGCCTTGGCACGGTCTAAGAGGGGATGGCGCGCTTTTTTCAGAGAAATCGCGCCGCGGCGCACCACCTCGGGGCGGCTGCCGTCCATTTTGTAGCTCAGTTGCGCGCGGGCGAAGATGACGTCCAAGTGGACGAGGATATCGTAGTCGTAGACGATGGTCTCCCGGGCAGAGGCGGCCTCGGCAGAGAGGGCCATCAAAATCCGTTCGATTTCCTTCTCCTCCCGGGCTTCCAGTTCCTTCAGCTCGTTGTTGGCCTGCACCACGCCCATAGGCTCGATGAACAGCGTTGCGCCGGAGGAGGAGATGTCGTGAACGAGACCGGGGAGAGAGGACTTGTACTCCGCCTTCACAGGCACCACAAAGCGCCCGTCACGCTGGGTGATGAGTGCTTCCTGCAGCACCTTGGCGTAGGAGGGGGAGGAGATGATTTTCTGCAAAATCTGGCGGCCTTTGGTGGCGGCGATGCGCATCTTGCGGCGAATGTCGCTCAGCTCTGCGCTGGCGCTGTCGGCGATGCTCTCCTCATCGAGGATGGCGCTGTGGATTTTATCCTCCAAATAGCGGTTGGTGTGGATGGCGGAGAAGAGGCGGTCAATACAGGTGGCCTCTCCCTTGCGCTCGGCATCGTATTCCTGCACGCGGCGGGCGGCGGTCAGCACACCTGCAATATCCAGCAATTCGCGGGTGTTCAGCATGCCGCCTTGGTCGGCGCGCTGCAAGGCTGCTGCCACATCTTTCACGCCTGCGAAATTGGGTGCGCCGTGAAGCTGCATCCGCTCCTTGGCGGCGTCCGTTTCGTCCAGCAGGCGCACCACATCGTCGCGGTCGGTGGCGGGGAAGGTGCGGAGACACTTCTCCCGCGCCGCCTCGCTGACGGCGCAGGCGGACAGCTGCGAAAGGACGGTGGGCAGCTCTAAGGTGCGGATAGATTTTTCAAACAATTCACTCATAGTGTGATTTCCTCTGGGGGTAGAATGTCTTTATAGTAGTCCAGTGTGCGGAAGGTGCGCTCCAACTGGACGGTGCAGAAGGTTTCCCCTGCACTGTCGAGAAGGCGCAGGGCTTGGTCGGGGATGGTGAAGCTGTAGAGCCGCTTAGGGGGACAGTAGAGAATGTGGCGCAAGGCCGCAAGGCCGCTCTCGCTCAAGGGGACGGAGAGACCCGCCGTGGCGGGACAAGTGCCGCAGCGCAGCACGCCCTCGTGAACATCCAGCAGGGGCTGCTGGGGACTTTCACAGCCACAGATGGCGCAGCCGTCAATGAGGGGGGCGAAGCCCGCTGCCGAGAGAAAGCGCCACGTAAAGGCGGTCTTTACAAGGCGGGGCGGCTTTTGCAGGGCAGAGAGGGCGTAAAGTGCGTTCAAAAGGAGGGACAGCATCTCCGATGCCTCCCACTGCTCACGGCACACCGTTTCCGTCAGCTCTGCGAAGAAAGAGGCCAGCGCCAACTTTTCAAAATCGAATCGCACACCGTCGAAGAGCTCGATGGTGGAGGCCTCGTTGAGATAGACCCAGTCCCCCTTCTTCGTCACTGTCAGTTCGCTGTAGGCTAAAAACTGGCAGGCGGCGCTATAGCGGCTGCGGCGGCTGCGGGCACCCTTGGCAATGACGCTGAGGATGCCGTCGGCGGTCAGCACTGTGAGAATATAGTCGCTCTCCTTCGTGGCGGTTTGCCGCAGCACGAGGCCTGCGGTGACGAACTTGCCGCTGTCCATCCCTTACTCCTCGAAGCCCTGAGAGCGGATGAAGTGGACGTTATCGCGCCAGTTCTCCTTCACCTTGACCCAAGTTTCCATGTAGACCTTGGTGCCCATAAACTTCTCAATATCGCGGCGGGCGAGGGAGCTGATGCGCTTGATCATCTCGCCGCCCTTGCCGATGATGATGCCCTTGTGGCTGGCCTTTTCGCAGTAGATGGTCACATCGAGGTCGATGATGCCCGTGTCCACACGCTCGGTGAAGCGGGTGACCTCCACGGCAGTACCGTGGGGGATCTCCTTATCGAGGCAGTGGAGCATCTTCTCGCGCACCATCTCGGCGCAGACCTGTGCGTCGGGCTGGTCAGTGGTCATATCGTCGGGGAAGAGCTGAGGGCCTTCCTGTGCGTACTTCTCCAGCTGTTTCAGCAAATCCTCCAAACCGTCGCCTGTGCGGGCGGAGATGGGGATGATGGCATCGAAGCCGTCATATTCTGCGCTATAGGCGGCGATGACCTCCAAGAGGGCGGCCTTATCCTCCACCGTGTCCACCTTGTTGATGCACAACACGGCGGGGAGCTTTTCCTCACGGATGCGCTGGAGCAAGATGCGCTCGGGCTCACCCACATGGGCGATGGGCTCTACCAGCAGGAGGGCTGCCTCCACGGAGGAGAGGCTCTCCCGTACCACCTTCACCATGTAGTCGCCGAGGCGGGACTTGGGCTTGTGGAGGCCGGGGGTGTCCAAAAGGACAAACTGGGTATCGTCACGATTCACCACGCCGTAAATACGGTTGCGGGTGGTCTGGGGCTTCTTGGACACGATGGCGATTTTCTCCCCCACCAGTGCGTTGGTGAGGCTGGACTTGCCCACGTTGGGGCGGCCGCAGACGGTGATCATGGCGGTTTTGGTAATGTGAGACATAGGTGATCCTCAACTTTCTTTCATTTGAGCAGTATGACTTGGTGGCAACCATACACCACCACGATACAGTATAGCCGCAAATGGAGCCCTTGTCTACGGTAATTTTCTCGGTGAACGGTTGACTTTTTTGTTTCTTCGCCTATACTGTGAAGTGATTTGACGAAAGATACAAGGAGAGACTTGCAATGGGCAATCTGACCTTTATTTTAGAGTTGTTCGGCACGGTGGCTTTTGCCATCAGCGGCGCTATCACGGGCATCCGAAAAAATATGGATATTCTTGGCGTGTGCGTGCTGGGTGTGGTCACCGCTATCGGCGGCGGTATCACCCGCGATGTGCTGCTGGGCGCGCTGCCTCCTACGGTGTTTGAACATCCTGTGTACCTCTATGTGGCGGTGGCTGCGTCGTTGGTGATGTTTGTGCCTGCGCTGCGCGGCGCCCTCTTTGCCAACCATAAGCTGTTTGACTTGCTGCTGCTGTTGACGGACTCTGTCGGCCTTGGTATCTTCACCGTGGTGGGTGTGGGCGCTACCTTAGCGGCAGGCTATGGGGAGAATATGCTCTTGTGCGTGTTTATGGGTACGCTGACGGGCGTAGGCGGCGGCGTCCTCCGTGATGTGCTGGCGGGAGATGTGCCCTACATTTTTGTCAAGCATATCTATGCCCTTGCTGCAGCGGCAGGTGCGCTGGTGTGCTGCATCTGCCATAGCTTTACGGAGTTGAGTGTGAGCTATATTGGCGGTTTTGTAGTGGTATTTCTGCTGCGACTGTGCGCCGCCTACTTCCGCTGGGACTTGCCCAAAGCCCGTCCCACAGAGGAAGAAGAGAAAGAAACCAGCGAAAATAAGAAGTAAAAAAGAGAGCCTGCTCACGGCAGGCTCTCTTTTTTCAACATTCTTCGCCCAAACGGAAACGCTCCATCATCTCGGCGGTGAGGCTGGCCTCGTTCTGACGGGGCGGGAGCTCCTCGCGGGAGAGCCAGTGGGCCTCCTTCAGCTCCGCCGTGTCCAGCGTGACGGTGTCGTCGCCGTCGAGGTCGCAGTAGAAGCCGCACAGCAGCGTGTCGGTGAAAGACCAAGGCTGGTTTTTATAATAGCGCAGGTTCTTCACCTTCACGCCTACCTCTTCCATCACCTCGCGGCGGACGGTATCCTCCAGCGTTTCGCCGATTTCCACGAAGCCTGCAATCAGCGCCCAACCGCGGAAGGGACGGTCAGCGTAGCGGGTCACCATCAGCTTATCGCCGTTAGTGACGGCGACGATGACAGCGGGGCAGATTTTGGGGTATTCAATAAGGCCGCAGTCGGGGCAGACCATAGCCCGCTCAATGTCGCTGGGCTGCATCTTTTGTCCGCAGCGTCCGCAGAATTTCCGCGAACCGTACCAACGGTGCAATTGTGCCCCCGTAATGGCGGCGAAGGCCACCTCTTGGGGACGGACAGCCCGCAGCTCCATATAGGGGACATAGCGGCAGCCCTCGGGGGCTTCGGCAGGGGGATTCATCACCATGAAGCAGTCGTCCCCGTCCAGCTCGAAGAGATGGCGGGCATCGCTTACGGGGAGCTGCTTGCCGAAGCGGGGCAGGGCATAGTCCTCGCCTACGACTTCCAGCAGCACTGTGCCTTTTTGGTAGCAAAGGGCGATGTCGCCGTCGGCGGCGGGGCGTGTATCGTAGCGGCGGTCGAGACGATGCGGGGCAATATCCTGAATCATGGCGGTGTCCTCCTTATTGGTGAGGCAGAATTTTCTTCATTATACCCCGCCCATCGGCAAAAAGCAACCTTGCGCCCTATAGCAGGGGCGTGGTATACTGCACGTAAGAAAAGGAGGTGAGGGAACATGACGAGAGAAGAACTATTGCAGGTGGCGGAGAGCTTGCCCCTGTCCCCGGGCGTCTATCTCATGATGGACAAGACGGGACTGGTCATCTATGTGGGCAAGGCGAAGAAGCTCCGCAACCGCGTGAGCCAGTATTTCCAATCTGCCTCGCGGCATAATGAAAAGACGCGGCTTATGGTGTCCCAGGTGGAGAAGTTCGACACCAT
>JAFQTS010000023.1 GCA_017408915.1 Oscillospiraceae bacterium
ATGCTCAAGGGTAAGCAGGGCCGCTTCCGTCAGAACCTGCTGGGTAAGCGCGTGGACTACTCCGGCCGTAGCGTTATCGTCGTCGGCCCTGAGCTTAAGATCTACCAGTGCGGCGTGCCCAAGGAGATGGCAGTGGAGCTGTTCCGCCCCTTCATCATGAAGAAGCTGGTGGAGGACGGCAACGCCAACAACATCAAGTCCGCCAAGAAGATGGTGGATAAGGGCCGCACCGAGGTGTGGGATGCTCTGGACGAGATCATCAAGGATCATCCCGTCATGCTCAACCGCGCACCTACCCTGCACCGCCTTGGTATTCAGGCCTTCGAGCCTGTGCTGGTGGAGGGCCGCGCTCTGAAGCTCCATCCTCTGACCTGTACCGCCTTTAACGCCGACTTCGACGGCGACCAGATGGCTATCCATGTCCCCCTGTCCGCTGAGGCACAGGCTGAGGCACGTCTGCTGATGCTCTCTGCCAACAACCTGCTCCGTCCTCAGGACGGCGGCCCCGTGGCAGTGCCTACGCAGGATATGGTGCTGGGCTCTTACTATCTGACCTTCGAGCGCTTCGAGAACGGCTATTCTCAGCTGGTGAATGACGAGTACTGGCCCGAGGGCGTGGACTTCGCTCTGGCAGGCAAGAGCTACAATGAGCTCACCGACGAGGAGAAGGCCTCTGTCCGCCTCAATGTCTACGGCAACGAGGACGAGGTCATGCTGGCCTACAACGAGCATATTATCGGTGTCCACCAGCCCATTCTGGTGCGTGTGGAGAAGGAGTTGAACGGTGAGAAGGTGCGCGGTCTGACCCGTATCACCGCAGGCCGTATCATCTTCAACCGCAACGTGCCTCAGGATCTGGGCTTTGTCAAGCGCTTTGACGCTGAGGGCAATCCCACCGATAAGTTCTTCGATTACGAGATCGCCGATGTCTGCGGCAAGAAGCTGCTGGGCAAGATCGTTGACCGTACCATCAAGCAGTATGGCTTTACGCTGGCTGCCGAGGTGCTGGACAACATCAAGGCCACCGGTTATCGCTATTCTACCCGCGGTTCTATCACCATCTCCATCGCCGACATGACGGTGCCCGAGAAGAAGTACACCCTCATTGCCGAGACCGAGCAGCGCGTGCTGGACATCGAGGAGCAGTACAACATGGGCTTCATCACCGACGAGGAGCGCTACAAGCTGGTGGTTCGCGAGTGGGAAAAGACCACCGACGACGTCACCAACGCACTGACCGACAACATGGATCGCTACAATCCCATCTTCATGATGGCAGATTCCGGCGCCCGTGGTTCTATGAAGCAGATCCGTCAGCTGACCGGTATGCGTGGTCTGATGGCCAACACCGCCGGTAAGACCATCGAGATCCCCATCAAGGCCAACTTCCGTGAAGGTCTGAGCGTGCTGGAGTACTTTACCTCCAGCCGTGGTGCCCGTAAGGGTCTGGCCGATACGGCTCTGCGTACCGCTGACTCCGGTTACCTGACCCGCCGAATGGTGGATGTGTGCCAGGATGTCATCATCCGTGAGGACGACTGCGGCGTGGAGAAGGGTATCCTCGTTGGCGAGATCAGCGAGGGCGGTCAGGTCATCGAGCGCTTTGCCGACCGTGTCCGCGGCCGTTTCGCCGTGGCAGATATCTGCAAGCCCGGTACCGATGAGGTGCTGGTGTCTAAGAACAAGATGATGACCGAAGAGGATGCAGCCCTGCTGGAGAGCTTCGATATCCACACTGCCGAGATCCGCACCGTGCTGACCTGCCGCGCTCACAGCGGTATCTGCGCCAAGTGCTACGGTATGAACCTCGCTACCTCCAAGCCTGTTGGCCCCGGCGAGTCTGTGGGTATCATTGCCGCACAGTCCATCGGTGAGCCCGGTACCCAGCTGACCATGCGTACGTTCCACACCGGCGGCGTCGCCGGCGGCGATATTACCCAGGGTCTTCCCCGAGTGGAGGAGCTGTTCGAGGCCCGTAAGCCCAAGAAGATGGCTACCATTGCTGAGATCGGCGGTAAGGTCCGCTTCGAGGAGGCTACCAAGGGCAGCCTGCTGAACATCATCGTCACTGCTGACGATGGCGATACCCGCACCTATGCCGTGCCTCACACCGGATTGCTGGTCAGTGACGGCGAGGTCATCGAGAAGGGCCGCCAGCTGCAGGATGGTGCTTTGAACCCCCACGACGTGCTGCGTATCCGCGGCGCAAGTGCCGTTCACAACTACCTCATTCAGGAAGTTCTGAAGGTTTACCGTCAGCAGGGCGTTGACATCAACGATAAGCACATCGAGGTCATCGTCCGTCAGATGATGCGTAAGGTTCGCGTGGAAGAGGCCGGCGACACCCGCCTGCTGTCCGGCGCTATGACCGACATCCTGGAGGTGGAGGACGCCAACGCCGAGATCCGTCAGCGCAACGCTAACGGCGAGGTGAACGAGAACGGCGAGCCCCTGCAGGAGGCCGTGTACACCCAGGTGCTGATGGGTATTACCAAGGCATCTCTGGCTACCGACTCCTGGATGTCCGCCGCATCCTTCCAGGAGACCACCAAGGTCCTCACCGAGGCCGCTATCAAGGGCAAGGTGGACCGCCTTGTGGGTCTGAAGGAGAATGTCATTATCGGTAAGCTGATCCCCGCCGGCGCAGGTCTCAACGCCTATCGCCAGCTGGCTGAGGAGATGGTTCCTCAGACGGAAGTGGTGGTGGAGGAGGAAGAGAGCACGCCCCGCGAGGTAGTGTTCAGCAACTCCGTGGCCGCCGCTAATGTGGACTAAGGACTGTTTACCGCAATAACAAAACAAAAAATTCCCATCCCGCGAGGGATGGGAATTTTTTTATGCGAAATCGCCGACGGGTTGTGACCGCGTCTTATAGAAAGTGGAGAAAAGGGAAAAACTTTCTACAAGACACCGTGGGCGAATTTCCTTTAACTGTTGCGCTTTTTGCCGATAATAATGGCGGCAGCACCGGCGGCTACTGCAACTGCGCCGACTACGACCCATACGGCAACGCTGCCCTGCTGGGGCGCATCGTCCACAGGAGGCTCGTCCACCACGGGCTCGTTAATGACGGGTTCATCGGGAACAACGGGGGTGGTGTCCTCGGGGGTGGGAGTCACCACCTCTTCCTCGGTGGGAGGCGTGACGGGCTTCTCGACGGGCTTTGTTTCAGTGGGCTTCTCCTCGGGAGTATCGACGGGGGTTTCCTCGGGAGTTTCAACGGGATAGTAGCCGCCAGAGGGAATGGCTGTCCATTTGGCGTAAAGGGTGGTAGCGGAAGTGATTGCCGTATTAAAATCAAATGCCATGGTGCAATCGGCATCCGTGTACCAACCGCCAAAGGTGTAGCCGTCTGCGGTAGGTGCAGTGGGTTCACTTGCGGTCTTTCCGGATTCAACGGGTTGGGCATCAGGCACGGTACCGTGACCGTTTACGTTAAAGGTGACGGTGTAGACAGGAGTCCATTTGGCGTAAAGGGTGGTAGCGGAAGTGATTGCCGTATTAAAATCAAATGCCGTAGTGCAATCGACATCCGTGTACCAACCGCCAAAGGTGTAGTCACTCTTGGTGGGATCAGCTGGCTTGTTTGCGGTTTTGCCATATTCAACAGTCTGCTCTGCCACAGCAGAGCCACCATCGGAATTAAAGGTGATGGTATAAGAGATGAGTTCCCACTGGGCGTAGAAGGTGACAGGCTCGCTCACATTGTAGGTGGGGCTGTCGATCACAGCACCATCGGCAGAGGTTGCCCAACCCTTGAATTGCTTGCCGACGGGAGCGGAAAAACTATTTGCAGGCAGGGTGTAATCGCCAGCATTAACGATTATAGGGTTCATTGCACCCGTGCCTTCATTTGCATCAAAGGCAACGGCGTAGAGAAAGATTGCGTTGCCTTCGCCTTCGGTTTCCAAATCCGCGGGCGCATTGGTGATGGTAAGCGTTTTCCCTTCGGGAACAACGATGGTGCCGGAGAAAGATCTACCTGTAAGATCAAGCTCATCAACATAGACGGTGACCGTTGCCGTTTTGTTCTTCTCAAGAGCCGTGACTACGTCAGTGTAGTTCAGCTGGCCATCGGTTGCAACCTTGCTGTATGCAAGGTAATCGTTGGTGCCGGGAGTTTTGGCAACAGCGGCTTCGAAGCCTTCGGCAGGATCAGCTGTTGCTACTACATAGTAGCCTTCATCATTGATGTAGACTTCGCGGTCATATACACCCTTAGCAGAGCCGATGGTGAACTTACCGCTGTTCAGCGCAGACATATACAGATTAGAAAGTTGCTTGAAGGTACCACCGCTTATCAGAGTATAAGCGGAAGAATCAACAGACATCATCAGGCTGCCATTAAAGGTGCCGCCATAGAACTGATTCAGCGTGCGGTTGGTAGAGATGTTTCCGTTAAATTCGCCGCCATAGAAATAGAACTGGGGGCAGTTGGTTCCGTTACTTCCGCTGTGCTTAACAATGTTAGAAGCATTGAATACACCGCCATAGAATCGAATAATGGGGCGATCTTTGACTCCGGATTTACCGGCGGTGAGTACGATTGTCTTACCGGTAGCGGTGATGCCGCCGGGATTAGTAGCATCAGCTTTGATGTCTAGCGCATAACTGGCGCTAGATCTACCGTTATTCACAAGCTGGATAGCATCCTTCTTGGAAGCTGCGGTCATAGTGTAAGTGCCCAAATCGAGGACGTGATACTCGGTAGAGCTGAGTTTGATCACGTCACTGAGAGTCACATCGGACAGCAGAGTAAGGGTAGTACCGTTTGTCCAAGCGGCGATGGCCTCGTCGATGGTGGCATATTCTGTATCACCGACCTTTGCGACATTACCTTCGCCCCATGCCATTGTCGTCAAACTCAGTGCGAGTATAAGGGCTAAAATCAGACCAAAAAACTTCTTCATTTTTCTCCTCCTATACAAAATTTCCAAAACTTGGTGATTCGTCATATTATTATTTAAATATATGTTCTAATAACTATATACCGCATCAAGTAAATTGTCAAGCCGATATACATTTTAATAGAATGTGCATATATGGATATATTCAGAACAAAATATGCAAAAGGAGAGGTGCTGCATGGGAAAGGTCTATCTTACGCTGGACAAACTGCTGGAAAGCCGCAATATCAGCCGCTATGAACTGGCCAAACGCACCGGTATCGGCTACCCTATTATCGATAATTACTATAAAAACAAAGTTGTCCGCTACGATAGCTATGTTCTCGAGCGCATTTGCACCGCGCTGGACTGCCCCATCTCTGAGCTTGTGTGCTATCAGAAGTGAAGCGGGGCGCAAAACACCTGCTAATACATTATCAGATTAAAGCAAAAGACGCCCTTTGGGGCGTCTTTTTGCTGAAATGCGCTATAAATTCGAGAATTTACGCCGAAAAGTGGAAATCTCTGAATTGCACACAAAAAAGAGGCGTTTTTCAGTAAAAAGCACAAAATTTTCTCCGATTTTACTTGACGCGGTGACTTGGCTATGATATAATCCTAAATTGCGCGGGAATGCGCACGAAAGCGCTGCGGAAGGGCGTTTCCCGCACTTTATCTGAGGAGATCGGTGTATGGAAAGACTGTCCGGAAGCGAAAAAGTGGTGGGCCTGAAGCAGGTGCGCCGCGCCGTGACGGGCGGCAGTGTGAACCTTGTGTTTCTCGCCTGTGACGCCGATCCCCGCCTGACCGAATCGCTGGAAGAACTGTGCAATGCGCACGGTGTGGCCACGGTGTGGGACTACACCATGGCACAGCTGGGCAAGGCCTGCGGCATCGCTGTGGGGACTGCCGCCGCCGCTGTGGCGGTAAAATGAGTTCCTTACAGAATAATCTGAGATTATTCTGAGGAAAATATAGGGAGCGAATCCCGAAAAATTTTCAAGAAAGGAGTACCTATTGCATGCCTACTTTTAATCAGCTGGTGAAGCAGGGCCGTAAGCAGGCTACTTACAAGTCCAACTCTCCCGCTATGCAGAAGGGCCTGAACACTCTGAAGAACAAGGAGACCAACCTGTCCTCCCCTCAGAAGCGTGGCGTCTGCACCGCAGTGAGAACCGCAACCCCCAAGAAGCCTAACTCCGCTCTGCGTAAGATCGCTCGTGTCCGTTTGACCAACGGTTACGAGGTCACCGCTTACATCCCCGGTGTGGGTCATTCTCTGCAGGAGCACTCTGTGGTCATGATCCGCGGCGGTCGTGTTAAGGACCTCCCCGGTGTGCGTTATCACATCATCCGTGGTACGCTGGATACCCAGGGCGTCCAGGGTCGTATGCAGGGCCGTTCCAAGTACGGTGCCAAGCGTCCCAAGCAGAAGTAAGCGATCACACCCAAGCATTAAAACAGCGCTTTGCCGAAAAGGTACTTATCTATATACCTCTTTGGCAGGCCGTACAGTGTATCGGACACGCCGATACGCTGAGTACCTATGAAATCATATTATTATGAAGGAGGGAAGCAAAGTGCCCAGAAGAGGTAATGTTCCCAAGAGAGAGATCCTGCCGGATCCTATGTACAACTCCGTGCTGGTGACCAAGCTGGTTAACAGCATCATGTTGGACGGTAAGAAGGGCGTGGCTCAGAAGGTGGTCTACGGTGCTTTCGATATCATCAAGGCCAAGACTGAGAAGGAGCCCCTGGAAGTTTTTGCACAGGCTATGGAGAATATCATGCCCAGCCTGGAAGTTAAGGCCCGCCGTGTCGGCGGTGCTACCTATCAGGTCCCCATGGAAGTTCGTCCCGCCCGTCGTCAGACCCTGGGTCTGCGCTGGCTGACCAACTACTCCCGCGCACGCGGTGAGCGCACCATGGCCGAGCGCCTGGCAGGTGAGATCATGGACGCCGCCAACAACACCGGCGCTGCCGTGAAGAAGCGTGAAGATACCCACAAGATGGCCGAATCCAACAAGGCATTCGCCCACTTCCGTTGGTAATCTCACTCAACCCTACGTTATAGAAAGAGGAGAACGTTATGCCGAGAAAGGTTACACTGGAAAATACGAGAAATATCGGCATCATGGCTCACATCGATGCAGGCAAGACCACGACCACAGAGCGTATTCTGTACTACACCGGCGTCAACTACAAGCTGGGCGAGACCCACGAGGGTACCGCCACGATGGACTGGATGGAGCAGGAGCAGGAGCGTGGTATCACCATCACCTCCGCCGCTACCACCTGCTACTGGAGCGGATCTGAACAGCAGTTCCCCCAGACCCGTATCAACATCATTGACACCCCCGGCCACGTGGACTTTACCGTGGAGGTGGAACGTTCTCTGCGCGTGCTGGACGGCTCTGTGACCGTTATGTGCGCCAAGGGCGGTGTTGAGCCCCAGTCCGAGACTGTGTGGCGTCAGGCTGACCACTACCGTGTCCCCCGTATGATCTACGTCAATAAGATGGACATCACGGGCGCTGATTTCTATCATGTGCTGGACATGGTGCACGAGCGTCTGAAGGCCAATGCCGTGCCTATTCAGCTGCCCATCGGTAAGGAGGATACCTTCCGCGGTATCATCGACCTGGTGGAGATGAAGGCTGATATCTACTACGACCAGCTGGGTAAGGATGTCCGCGTGGAGGAGATCCCCGAGGATATGATGGACCTGGCTCTGGAGTATCGCGAGAAGATGCTGGATGCCATTACCATGTTCGATGAGGAGATCATGGAGATGGCACTGGAGGGTGTGGAGATTCCCGCTGCGAAGATCCGCGCCGCCATCCGTCAGGCTACCTGCGCCGTGGAAATGGTGCCCGTGGTCTGCGGCAGCTCCTACCGCAACAAGGGTGTTCAGAAGTTGCTGGACGCCATCGTGCACTATATGCCCGCTCCCACCGATGTCGCTGACATCACCGGCGTGAACCCCAAGACCGAGGCTGAGGACGTCCGTCATTCCGATGACGACGAGCCCTTCGCCGCTCTGGCCTTCAAGGTTATGACCGACCCCTATGTGGGCCGCATCACCTTCTTCCGTGTTTACTCCGGTCAGATCAACGCCGGTTCCTCGGTGCTTAACGCCACCAAGGGTAAGCGCGAGCGTATGGGCCGCATCCTGCAGATGCACGCCAACCACCGCGAGGACATCGAGACGGTGTACTCCGGCGACATCGCCGCTGTTGTGGGTCTGAAGAACACCACCACCGGCGATACCCTGTGCGCAGAGAACGCCCCCATCATTCTTGAGTCTATGGAGTTCCCCGAGCCCGTGATCCGCGTGGCTATCGAGCCCAAGACCAAGGCCGGTGAAGAGAAGATGACCGTTGCCCTCATCAAGCTGGCTGAGGAAGATCCTACCTTCCGCACCTACACCGATGAGGAGACCGGTCAGACCATCATCGCCGGTATGGGTGAGCTCCATCTGGAGATCATCGTGGATCGTCTGCTGCGTGAGTTCAAGGTGGAGGCCAACGTGGGCGCACCTCAGGTGGCCTACAAGGAGACCGTCCGCAAGAGCGTGGAGCAGGATACCAAGTATGCCCGTCAGTCCGGCGGTAAGGGTCAGTACGGTCATGTTAAGATCCGTGTGGAGCCCAACGAGTCCGGTAAGGGCTACGAGTTCGTCAGCGAGATCGTTGGCGGTGCCATTCCCAAGGAGTATATCCCCGCTATCGATGCCGGTATCAAGGGCGCCATGCTCTCCGGCGTGGTGGCAGGCTATCCCGTGGTGGACGTGAAGGTCACCCTTTACGACGGTTCTTACCACGAGGTGGACTCCTCCGAAATGGCCTTTAAGATCGCCGGTTCCATGGCCTTCAAGGAGGCTATGCGTAAGGCTGATCCCACTCTGCTGGAGCCCATTATGAAGGTCTGCGCCATCGTGCCTGACGAGTATATGGGCGATGTCATCGGCGATCTGAACAGCCGCCGCGGACAGATCCAGGGCTATGAGATGCGCTCCGGCGCACAGCAGATCGATGCAATGGTGCCCCTGGCCGAGATGTTCGGCTACGCTACCGACCTCCGCTCCCGTACGCAGGGCCGCGGTCAGTACACCATGGAGCCCAGCCACTACATCGAGCTGCCCAAGGGTCTGCAGGAGAAGCTGATCAACAAACGTTCCGGTAGAGAAAATGCATAAATCTTGAAATAAAGATTGATTTTCTGGTACGGATACTGTAAAATAACAATGTTGAGCATACATTGTGTAATACAGGGAAAACAAAACAACAAATAACAACAAGATACAAAACTGTTAAGGAGGATTTTTCCAAATGGCTAAGCAGAAATTTGAGAGAAACAAGCCCCATGTTAACATCGGTACCATCGGCCACATCGACCATGGTAAGACCACCACTACCGCTGCTATCACCAAGTTCCTGGCAATGCAGGGTAAGGCTGAGTACACTGACTACTCTTCCATCGATAAGGCTCCCGAGGAGCGCGAGCGTGGTATCACCATCAACACCGCTCACGTCGAGTATGAGACCGAAAAGCGTCACTATGCTCACGTGGACTGCCCCGGACAC
>JAFQTS010000024.1 GCA_017408915.1 Oscillospiraceae bacterium
CTTTGCCCACAATCCCATAGTGGCAACACCCGAGGCAATAAGGGCGTCCTTCGCGCCACGGGTATAGGCGCGGGTAAGGCCGCCAGCACCTAAGAGGATACCGCCGAAATAGCGGGTCACCACACAGCAGACATTGTACACGCCCTCACGCTCAAAAACATTCAGCATGGGCTGTCCTGCCGTGCCTTGGGGCTCACCGTCATCGCTGTAGCGGACGATACCGGTATCGCGAATAATATAGCACCAGCAGTTATGGCGGGCATCGTGGTAGTGCTTCTTCATGGCGCGGATATGCTCCTGGGCCTCCTCCTCCGTCTCCACCAGCCACAGGTGGCTGATGAAGCGGGAGCGCTTTTCCACAAATTCGCTCTCTGCATCCTCAAAAGGGACGCGATAGGGCTGTTCGATCATAACTCCCAGTCCTCCTTCTCCTCCTGCCAGCCCTCCACATAGTCGCGGAGCTGACCAAGCAGGCGGGGATTACACACGGCCACAACATCCACTGTCGTGTCGTATTCCACACTCTCCACCTTGGCCTCACGATAGAGGCTGTCCAGCATACCCGTCTTATCATAGGGCAGGTGGATGGTCACGCGGCGGGTACCCTTGTCCAGCTTTTTGTCGATGAGCTCCATGAGCTTATCGATGCCCTCCCCCGTCTTGGCGGAGATGGCAACGGCATCCTCTTCCTTGGCGCGCTCAGCAGAGAAAGAGAGATCGGACTTATTATACACGCGGATGCAGGGGATGGTATCGGCCTTCAGCTCATGGATCAGTTCGTCCACGATCTGCGCCTGCTGACGCCACTGCTCGTTGGAAGAGTCGATGACATGGAGCAGCAAATCGGCGTACTCTAGCTCCTCCAGCGTGGCCTTGAAGGCCTCCACCAACTGGTGGGGCAGCTTGCGGATAAAGCCAACGGTGTCGGAGATGACCACATCCAGCGTATCACTGACCGTCAGCATACGGGTGGTGGTATCCAGTGTATCGAAGAGGCGGTTATTGGCAGGGATGCCTGCGCCCGTAATGGCGTTGAGGAGGGTGGATTTACCTGCGTTGGTATAGCCCACGATGGCCACCACGGGGATTTCGTTCTTGCTGCGGCGGCTGCGCTGGGTGGCGCGGACACGGCGCACCTCCTCCAATTCCTCCTTCAGCTTGTCGATCTTGCGGCGGATATGGCGGCGGTCGGTTTCCAGCTGGGTTTCGCCGGGACCCTTAGTACCGATAGGCGAACCACCCGTACCACCTTGGCGCTCCAAGTGGGTCCACATACCGATCAAACGGGGCAGCAGATACTGATATTGGGCAAGCTCCACCTGCAAACAGCCTTCCTTCGTCTTTGCCCGCTGGGCGAAGATGTCGAGGATGAGGCCGCTGCGATCCAACACCTGCACGCCCACCAGTTCGGTAAGCACACGGATCTGAGAGGGGCTCAGGTCGTTATCGAAGATGACCATGGTGGCCTTTTCATTCTCCACCATACGCTTGACCTCTTCCACCTTACCCTCGCCGATGAAGCTGTGGGGATCGGGCTTGTCGCGCCCCTGCAGGATCATGCCGACGCTCTCGCCGCCTGCAGTTTCCACCAACGCTGCAAGCTCTGCCAAGCTCTCCTCGTCGGCGCTGTCACGACCCAACACGGGAGAGCGCAGGCCAACCAGCACGGCATAGCTGCGAACTTCACCGAAATTCTCTTTTGTTTCCACCATTCTACGTTCCATAGTGTTCCTCTTATCGGATAGAATTTGCTTTATTATATACGATTTTCCATCGCTTGTAAACGAAAAAAAGACCTGCACCCATGGGTGCAGGTCTTGGTGTCACGCAACATTAGCCCTCCAGACCGAAGCGCTTGTTGAACTTGGCGACGCGGCCGCCGGTATCCACCAGCTTCTGCTTGCCGGTGAAGAAGGGGTGACACTTAGAGCAGACTTCTACGCGAATATCCTTCTTCGTAGAACCTGTCTCAATTACATTACCGCAGGCGCATTTAATAGTAGTCTGCTGATAATTGGGATGGATTCCTTCCTTCATTGCTCTTGTTCACCCCTTTCTGGTACACTTGTCGGATGCAAAACCTGCAAACGCAACTGTGATAATACCACACCTTGAACAAAAATGCAAGCCTTTTTTACAAAGAAATTGCAGAATCTTTGTGGAAAAAGTAGACGATCTTTTCCTTGACGGGCATCTCCAATACTTGGGACAGTGCATGGGCGTAGGCTTCCAGCTGGGGACGGTAGCTTTCAGCTCTCGCCGCGATCTCTCCATCCCCCACGCGGTCGGTTTTGAAGTCCACGACCACCAGCTGCCCATCCTCCACCAACACGCAGTCTGCCACACCTTGGAGGATCATCTCCTCCCCTGCGGCTGACAGGTCATACATGGCGGCATCTACCAGCAGAGCAAAGCGATACTCGCGGTAGACCTTCTCCGCTGCACGAATACGCTGCGCCAAAGGCGAGGCCAAAAAGCGGACAACAAGCTCGCGATCCACCGCCTCAGCCTGCAAATCGGTGAGCATTTTTCTGCTTTGCATGGCGGCGATGGCTTCCTCCACCGCCTCCAAGGTGGCAGGCGTAGTAAAATCGATATGCTCCATCACCGTATGGACGGCGCTGCCCCGCTCGGTGGCGCTGAGGCCCACTTGAGGCTGCATAAAGCGGGGCTGATGAAAGGCAGATGCCCGCATGCGGGTAGGCAGCGCGGAATCCGTCAGCTCCTCGTCTACCATGCGGCCCTTCAGCTGAGTTGCGGTGACCTTGGTGGGGATCACGGCGGCGTGGTCGTAGCCATAGACCGCCTCCAAAGGCGCGCTATCAAAGGGCTGCTCCTCTTCCTCGGGCAGGTCGGCGATGACAACATCCTCCGCTCCCCTCTTGACGGCAGCGGTGGGGTTACGCCACTTCTGCACCTGCCAGCCACCGCCTGCCATATCGCACAGCAGGGGCATCAGCAGCCAATCGCCGAGGCAGGTGGCGTTCTCAACCACCTCGGGGGCAACGGGCAACTGCGCCGACAGGGACAGTTTTTCCATGGCACTGTCCATCTTGCGGCGGCAGTCCACGGCGATGAGCTTCTCCTGAGGACGGGTCAAGGCAACATAGAGGATACGCATCTCCTCCGCCTTATCCTCCATCTGCAGCTTCATGGAAAGCGCGGTCTTACTAATGGTATCGTAGCGGATACGCCGCTGACGATCCACCCGCTCACAGCCGAGACCAAGCTGGGGATGCACCAGCACAGGAGAGCGCAAGTCCATGGTATTAAACCGCTTGGAGAGGTCGCAGAGGAACACGATGGGGAACTCCAAGCCCTTGGATTTATGGATGGACATGATGCGGGCACCGCCCGCAGAGCGGCGGCCTGCTAAAGGTGGCGTCTCCCCCGTTTCGAGGAGGCGGCGCAGATGGGTAATGAAGTCGAAGAGACTGCCCTTCCCCCCTGCCGACAAATCGCGGGCGTAGCCGTAGAAAGCAAGGAGATTCTCCCTCCGCTGCTCGCCGCCCTCCATAGCACCGAACACCGCCAAGAAGCGGCACTCGTGGAGCAAACGCCA
This sequence comes from Oscillospiraceae bacterium, assembly GCA_017408915.1. Taxonomy (GTDB): domain Bacteria; phylum Bacillota; class Clostridia; order Oscillospirales; family Oscillospiraceae; genus Vescimonas. Next base: position 3,563 of record JAFQTS010000024.1, read on the forward strand.
CAGCACCGTGTCGGCGTGTTCTTCCCGCGCACACTCGCGTAGCATCTCCAAATCACGGAGAAAAACTGCCGTTTCGGGGCTATCGTCCAGCAAAAGGGCATCATAGTAGTCCCCGTCACGCTGGAGCATACGCACCAACGCCAAGCGGTCGGCGGTAAAGCCATACACAGGGGAGCGCAACACGGAGATAAGGGGCACATCCTGCCGCGGGTTATCAATAAGCTGCAGCATGGCGAAGGCCACGGCAATCTCCACCGTTTCGAAAAACGCACCGCCCTCCTCCGCGCCGCAGGGGATGCCCCGCCGTGTCAGCGCCGCCGTAAAGGCGCGGAGACGGCTGCGGGGAGAGCGCATCAAAATAGCAAAATCCTCGGCGCGACAGGGTCGCAGCGTGCCGTCACCGTTATGGACAGGGAATCCATCCCGGAGCATCTCCTCGATCTTCCCCGCCACGAAGTCCGCCTCCACGGCAGTGCGGTCGAAGCTCTCCTCCTCCGTGTCCATCACATCAATGAGATGAAGTTCAGCGGCGCGGTTTTCCGCCTCGGGATAGTAGGCAGCGCCGAAATGGAGGGCTTCCTTCTCCCCATAGTCCATCTCGCCCATGGTCACGGACATGATGTTTTTAAAGATGAAGTTGGTAGCCTGCAGCACCTCATCACGGGAGCGGAAATTGCGGGACAGCAGAATACGGCGAGGCTCTTCACCATCTGTATTTTCCGCATCTGTAAAGGTAGTATACTTTTCAAGGAAAATGGTGGGATCGGCGAGGCGGAAGCGATAAATGCTCTGCTTCACATCGCCCACGGTAAAGAGATTTTTCTCCTCACGGGAGATGGCGGAGAAGATGCAGTTCTGCACCTCGTTGGTATCTTGATACTCGTCCACCATGATCTCACGGTAGCGGCGGGACACCTGTCGGGCAAGCTCTGTGGGCTTACCATCCTCACCGAGAAGCAGTTCAATGGCGAAATGCTCTTGATCGGAGAAGTCCAATGCGCCGATGCGCACCTTCTCATTTTGATAGGCACGGCTGAACTCCGCCGTCAAATCGGCGAGGGACACCATGGCGGGTGCCATGGCCTTGAGATCCTCCAAATGCTCGACGGCGGAAACAGTAAAATAGGCAGTAAACTTCTTGACATCGTCCTTGCACTGCTTCCAAAGAGCCTTCATCTGCTCCTTCTCTTCGCTGTCGCCACGGACAGCCTTCAAGCGATCAAAGGTAGGAATGGCCTTCGCCATCTCCTCCCATGTTGCACTGAGGGCAAAGCGGCGCAGCTGTGCGGCGGCATCGGCGAGGGTAGCACCGTAGGCCGCAGCAACCTTTTCCTCCGTCAGCTCATCCACCGCTTTTTCAAGGCGATCCGCCCAGAATCGGGCGCGGCGGGCGCTGTGGGATAGTAAGAGTTTGCCGTATTCCGTCTCCTCCAATGCTTCGGGCGGGTTCTCCCAACCGCTGCGGACACTGTCCAGCCACCGCAAGGGATAGGGATGGCTTTGGAGCTTGCTGTGGAGTTCCAGCACCAGTTCTGCCAGCGCGCGGTCATCACGACCTGCGCCGAGGGTCTCGGCGAGGTGGGCATCGCTCTCCCGCTGGTCAATGTGCTGATAAAATTCCTCCAACACGCGGTTCAACACACGGTCACGAAGGAGCTTGGCCTCCTGTTCGTCCAGCACGCGGAAGTCGGGGGTAAGATTGCGACCACCCACAGGGGGCAGGAGATACACATTCTCTCGAAGCAGGGCGGCACAGAAGGCATCCACCGTCTTAATATCCGCTTGATAGACGCGGTAGAGCTGGCGGCGCAGATGCTGATTGTTGGGATCTTCCGCCACACGGCGGGAAAGCTCTGCGGCGATTTTGCCGCGGAGTTCCGCTGCGGCGGCTTTTGTGTAGGTAATGATGAGGAAATCATCGACGCTGCACTCCCCATCGGCGATGTAGGCAAAGAGGCGCTCCACCAGCACCTTCGTTTTACCCGAGCCTGCGGCGGCGGACACGAGAAGGCTGCCGCCGCGATTTTCAACAGCGCTGCGCTGTTCGGGGGTCAATTTTACCTCAGCCACGGTCAGCCACCTCCTTCGTCTTTTCCTCCACCAACTGCCAAAATTCCTCGGGCTCTGTCTTTTTCAAGTACCGCATACCGTCCTTCTCTTTGTCAAAGTAGCAGGCGGAGGCAAAGGGACAGTAATCACAGGCCGTATTCTGAGGGCCGTGGGCATAGGGATCTGTATCAATATTGCCGCTGCTGATCTCACGGGTAATGTCGTGGAGCAGCTTCTCCACATAGCGGCCCAACTTGCCCAGCTGCGCCGTGGTGGCAATGCCGCCGCTGAGGACACCGTCCTTATTGACAGCGATGGGGAGATAGCTGGGGCTCTCCAAGGCGCTGTGTTCCATGGCCTGCAATACCGCGGGCTCACTCAGCACCAAGCCTGTGCGGCGCACCGTTTTCTGCAAGGCGGCGGCGATCTTCTCGTCACTGGTATTGCGGTCAAGGCGCAAAATCTCACTGCGGGCGGGATGATACAGCACACCTGCAGGGACGATCTCTTTGCCGAAATACGCGCTCCCCTGCTCACCTAAGGTGAAGAGGTACAGCAGCATCTGCAATCCAAGGCCATAGCGCACATCCGTGAGGTCGAAGGCTTTCTTACCCGTCTTATAGTCCACCACGCGGAGATAGAGCTTGTCCTCGTGGATCCAGCCGTCCACGCGGTCAACTTTACCCGTCAAGGAGAGCTTGGCGTCTCCCTCTGTAATGGTAATGGGGCGCAATTCCCCGTCCTTACCGCCGAAGCCCAACTCGAAGGCCACGGGGGCAAAGTCGGAGTTGCGCAGTTCATCGGCGATGTTCTCGATAATATCATAGGCCGCCGAGCGAAGGCGTGAGAAGAGATAACGGAAGCGGGCCGTTTTCTGCTCAAAGTGATCGATCTGCGTACTGGCGTAGAGGTCAACATACTTCTTCACCAAACCACGGAGAGCCGTATTGTCCACCTTGGCATAGCCGCCCAAATCCTTCACCTCGCGGCTCACATTCTCCAGAAGATAATGGACGAAAGTGCCCACCTCAGGCGCATCAAAGGCGGCGCTTTTCCGCTCGCGGGCTTTGAGACCATAGCGCATGAAGTAGCTGAAATGGCAGGAATTGGCTCTGTCCATGCGGCTGGCAGACATGGAGAGGGTCTTACCGTAGAGGCTCTCCACCGCAGCGGGAGAAAGCTTCCCCTTGGGCATCTCACGGGCGCGCTCCATAGCATCCAGCACAGAATCATACCGTCCGCTATCACGGAAATAGCCCCAAAGACGGGGATCATCTCCCGCTTGGCAGAGGGCGGCGCTCTCCAATCGAAGGCGGTACGCGCCATCCTCACGCTTCACCTTCACCGTGGGGAACAGGCGAGCAACACGCTCCACCACAAAGGAGGGTCGCAGTTCTCCGCCTGCATTATCCGTCACGCTCCAGCTGATGTGGAGATACTCCGTAGGCTGGGCAAGGCAGGCGTAGATATTTTGCAGTTCATCGTCCAAGGCATCGTAGGTGGCATCGGACAGGGGCAGATCACGCTGCTGCAGCGTTTCGCGGGCAGCGCTGTCGAGGATGCCCCCCTGCTTCTCCACACGGGGCAGCACCGAATCGTTAGCGCCCAAAAGGAACATGGCGCGGACGCGGTGGCGGTCGTTTCGGGTGATCTCGCTGATCTTCACTTGGTCGAGGGTGGCGGGGATGGTGCCCACACTGTAGCGGCTCAGCACCAAGCGCAGCAAGCGGGCGAACTCCTCCCCGCTCATAGGTTCGTTACCCAAGATCTCCACGAACTGATCGAGGACACCGCAGAAGATATTCCACAGCTGGGCGTACTCCTCCGCCTCCTGCACGCGGCCTTTCTGTGTAAGGCTATCAGCCTTTACACGCAGTTTATCAGCAACACCGCAGGCCACAGCGAACTCGTAGAGAGCGCGGGCTTTCTCGCCACCACGGCTCTCCCCTTTCAGCCCTGCATGGAGGGCAGCAAAGGCGGGGCGCAGCTTCTCACGGATGCGGTTGATCTCATCAAGGCGCTCTTGACTCTTCTCGTCCAGCTCAAAGCCATAGCCCTCGGGATGGGCAGTCCAAGGCTGCTCACGCACCCACATCTGCCCGTGAATCTCCCAACGGATGACGTAGTTCTCCAACAGGTCGCACTCGTCGCGGCTAATGCCCGCAAGACCTGTTTTGAGGCAGCGGAACATATCCTCGTACTCAAAACCGCCCGTCACCGCCTCCACGGCGGCGAGAAGCATTGTGATGACTGCCTTCTCCGTCAAGTCGCTGCGGCGGCTCATGTAAGCGCTGATGCCGTCGCGGTGCAGCACCATTTCCAACAGTGCCCCGTAACGCTCCATGTCGCGGGTCGCCACGGCGATGTCGCGGTAGCGATAGCCCTCCTCCGTCACAAGGCGGCGAATCTCACTGCTGACATACTCCACCTCGGCATAGGCGTTGGCAGCTTCATAGAGGGTGATGGCCTCCTCCGCCCCCTCGCCCTCATAGGGGATGTCGAAACCAAAGAAGCGATGCTCCAAATGGTCGAGGGCGGTATTGTATTCTTTCTTACTATGCTGGATGTGGACTTCCACGCCCACTTCCCGTGCCATGCGCACCAAGCGCTGACGCTGGGCAAAGGCGTTTTGGAAAAGTTCCGTATACTGCCCATCCCCCAACAGCGTCACCGTCACGCTGTGGCAGCGGCGCAATGCGTAGGTGAGGACATGTTCTTCCTGCTTGGTAAGGAAGGAAAATCCATCTAAGTACAGGTCTTTGCCGTCAAAATAGCTGCTCTCGTGGAGGTGATCGCACAACTTTTCCATGCGGGATCGGCTGTCGATACCGCCGCCCTTGAGATAGCCGTCATAGACGGAGAAAATGCGGGCAAGGTCGCGGAGCTTATCGCCCATGGTGCCCTCCACATCGGCAACACGCTCATAGAGGACATCGGGGGAAATATCGTAGGCGTAGAACTCATCGGCGAGGTCAGTCAGCTGCTGCAGGAAGGCGGCACGGCGGGAGGGCTTCCCGAACACCTTCAGTTCCGAGCCAGCCTGCTCCAAACTGCGGCGCATGGTGAGGAGCTTTCCGCCCTCATCCAGCGTAAAGTCAGCGCCGCCGCCCGTTTCCGACAGCACGCGGCGGGCAAGACGCTGAAAGCTCAACACTTCTGCGCTGCGGGAAGCCGTTGCGCCGCAGTGGTGCAGCAGATCCATCTCCGCCTCGTGAGAGGTGTGCTCGGGCACCAGTAAAATCTGCCCCCGCTCATGGCGGCGCGCCTCGATCTGCTGCAAGACCATATTCGATTTACCGCTGCCAGCACGGCCTATCAGAATCGTCAACATTCCCTGTTCCTCCCTTGGATTCTCTTTTTTCTCATTATACACGATTTCCCGCCACAAGAAAAGGTATTCCCGCTTCAAATACAGCAAAACTTCTTTCCTATGCGCAAATTAGCGACAGCATCTGCAAAGATGCTGCCGCTTTATATTTATTTCCCCAATTTCTGCCGCAGCTGCTGCCACAGCTCCACGGCGCGGAACTTGAGAATGTAGCCCTCACTCTCGGTGATGAAGGACACATCCTCCTCGCTCATCCCTGCGGCGATGGCGGTCTCGGTGAGGTCGCAGGCCGCCGCAGTACAAAGAGGCGGGAACACCACGCACCACCAGTTCTGCCCACCACCATCGCCGATGACAAGCCGCAGCGCCGTGTACTCCCCTGCGGGAAGGGAAAAGCCATCGTATTCCTTCAGCGGGAACTCCGCCTGTCCCAAAGAGGCGCTTACACCGTAATCGTAGCCCTCTGCCGTCACGGCGGCGCGAGCGATGCGCTCAATGCGGGGCAAGCTGTCCTGCAACGCTTCCTGCGCCTCCGTCATGTCCGCGCTCCGTTGCAATACAGCGGTGGCGTAGTCCAACACCGCGTCACGGACTTCCAGTTTCAGCGCTTGATCTTCAGCGCTGTCGGAGTGGGCGATCACATGGAGGCGGATCATCTTACGGGATAAGTCCTCCTGCTGCTCCACGCTCCACACGCCACAGAGCAGCGCCGCACACAAACCGAGCAGCAGTGCCAGTTCCCATTTAAACCATCGTTTCATAAAAAATACCGTCCTATGTAGAGATTTTTCTCTATCATGGACGGTATTTTCCACTTTTATACAGGTTCGGTAATAAAATAATCCCAGCCGCTGATGTCCAGCACTTCAAGGGTCTCCTTCGTCTCCTCCTCCGTGCGGTACAGACCTGCCACAGCGCTGCCGCTGCCGCACAGGACAGTGCCCCACGCGCCGCGGCGCAGCATGGTCTCCATAATCATGGGCACTTGGCTGTTGAGGGGCAGGGCATCTTCAAAGTCGTTATGAAGTCCCACTGCCAGCGTGACCACTTCTCTGGCAATCAGCGCCACCTCCGTGATCTCACGGCAATTGGTGCGCTCCTCACGCTCACATAGATCGAGGCGGGCATACATCTCGGCGGTGGAAAAGCTCTCCTTGGGCTTGACAATGAGGAAAGTGCATTTGGGCACTTCCTTCAAGGGGGTCAGCACCTCTCCTCTGCCGCACACCAGCTGCGTGCCGCCGCCAACGCAGAAGGGTACATCGCTGCCTACCGTGGCGGCGATGGATTCCAACTCGGCACGGGGCATCTCGGGTGCGTAGAGCTTCTGCAAACCGCGCAGTACAGCTGCGGCATCGGCGCTGCCGCCGCCCAAGCCCGCCTGCATGGGGATACGCTTTTCAAGCGTGATCTCCACGCCGTCACATTCCAAGCCCGTATGGGCAAAGAACGCCCGCAGCGCCTTCATACAGAGGTTGTCCTCCGCCTTCTCCGTCACTGCCGTGTCGCAGACGAGGCGGCACTCGCCACCCGTGTGGGCGGTAATGGTCACCGTGTCGTGAAGGCTCACGGTGGTCATAATGCTCTCAATATTATGATAGCCGTCCTCCCGCTTATCCAGCACCTCCAGTGTCAGATTCAGCTTGGCATAGGCTTTTTCAGTTACCGTCATAGTTCGGGTCTCCTTTACGAAAATAGAGCCGTCCCGCAAGGGGACGGCTCCATTATATACTATTCTCTTGAAAAAAGCTACGGTAAAATCAGCGGATCTCGCGAGCCTCGATGTAGTAGCGCTTATCCTGGGCGTGACCCATGGAGAAGGTCTTGCGGGGCAGCACGCCGTCAGCCATGACGGTCTTAAAGAGCTGCTCCTTACCCATAGCGGGCAGCAGGAAGCCCATGTTGCCAGCCTTGGAGCCCAGCTCACGGGTCACATCGTCGCCGTGGATGTAGTCCACCTCGCCGCCCACGTTCTTCACATAGTCGTCGATGACGGCCTGCAGCGTACCCACAGCCAGCTGTACCTTGGGATCGGGGACGGTGTAGAAGGTATCCACGCCCTCCCACACGAACTCGATCACATGACCCTCGCCCTTGCCCTCGTAGGCGTTGGGATAGGCAGCCATGAACATCTCCATGAACTTCTCGCGGTCAATATCGAACACCACACGGTGGATGGGCTCGAACTGCAGGGCGTCGTCGTGGTTGTTGACCACTTCCACCAGCGCGTAGCGGGCAGGCAGTGCCAAATACTCCTCGGGGGTCTTGCCAGCCTTCTGCTCCTCGTAGCAGGCCTTGGCGGTGGCGAGGGAGTGGTTGCCATCGCCCACAGCGAACAGCAGAGGTGCCACACCGCTGACACCGTACTTCTCCTGCATGGCGCTGTCGGCAGTGAGACCTTCCAGCGCATCGGCAACGGCGTCGATCTGCTCTGCAGACAGCTTGTAGCCGCGAATATAACCGCCGTTCTGCATCAGCTCGAAGTCATAGACCTTCTCCATGCCGTCAGCGGCGGCGGTGAGAGGCTCAATGACAGTGCGCTCGGGATTATCGATCAACAGCATCACGTGGGGCAGCTCAATGGGCGCATTGCGGCGCACCTTGGCGCGGGGCGGAATACGATCCAGCACCGTGCCCTCAGTGGCGCGGATCAATGCGCCGGAGCCGGGAGTGAAATCATAGGCATCCAAGTCCACCATACCGATGAGACCGTGACGGATACGACCATCGGACTGCTGACGCTCCACATAGAGGAGGCTGTCTTTCA
>JAFQTS010000025.1 GCA_017408915.1 Oscillospiraceae bacterium
ATTGAGGAGGTGTCGCAAGTGAAGCAGTATATCTATGTGACCGTGACCTATTCGGGTGTCTATCAGCATAAACTGCAGGAACATCGGAAAATTATCGATCAGTACGCTGCCGAAGGGTGGAGATACGTGGATCATATCCCCGTACATCAGTACGCCCACGGGCAGTTTGGCTCCATTGACCTCGTTTTTGAAAAAGATGTAGAAGAATAAATAAGCAACAGGCCGCAGCGCAAGCTGCGGCCTGTTGTTTATCAGCCGTATTTAGTGGCAGTCCTTGCTGGACTTGGTCTTATTCTTATCGCCCTTGGTGTTCTGGTTCTGGGTGTTGGTGGTATTGGTATTGTTGGTGTTGGTATTGGTGTTGTTCTTGTTATCCATGATTGGCACCTCCTTTATTTGTGCAACGGTAGTATGTCCCGAAAAAATACGCCGTATTCACAAAAAATAAGTAAAAAACTTGTTGACATTGCTGAATTGGTATAGTATAATCTTCGAGGAAAACAAAGAAGGTCGGTGCATCCGCCTCACCTCCAGCGTTGGCAAAGAGGTTAACAGCGATTTACTCAGGAGCCTTAGTGGGCTTTTGTTGCTGCGCGGATGCTGTGTGCATTCGCGTTTTTTTAATTTCTGAATGGAGGTGCTTTGGGTATTAGCAAGGTAATGCATCAACTGAACGAGGAGATCAACGATCGTGAGATTCGTCTTATTGGTGAAGACGGCGAGCAGCTGGGTATCATGTCCTCTGACGAGGCGCTGAATATCGCTGACGAGCGCGGTCTTGACCTGGTGAAGATCTCTCCCCAGGCGGTTCCGCCCGTGTGCAAACTGATGAACTACGGCAAGTTCCGCTTTGAACAGAGCAAGCGCGAGAAGGAAGCCAAGAAGAATCAGCACGTGGTGGAGATCAAGGAAATTCGTATGTCTCCGGGCATTGATGTGGGTGATTTCAACACCAAGCTGAAGAACGCCCAGAAGTTTCTCGCCGATGGCAACCGTGTGAAGGTTTCCGTCCGCTTCCGCGGTCGTGAGATGGCCCACACCGAGATCGGCAAGACCCTGCTGGAGAAGTTCGCCGAGCAGTGCGCCGAAGTATCCACCATGGAGAAGTCCGCCAAGATGGAAGGCCGGAATATGTCTATTTTCCTGGCACCCAAGGCAGCGAAGTAACAACGTTTATCTATTGCGATTACGCAACCAATTAGGAAGGAGTCAACAACTATGCCTAAACTGAAGACCCATAGCGGCGCCAAGAAGCGCTTCAATCTGACGAAATCCGGCAAGGTGAAGCGTGCTCATGCTTATAAGAGCCACATTCTCACCAAGAAGGACACCAAGCGTGGTCGTCGTCTGCGCAGCACCACTTATGCTGACCTGACCAACGAGGCCACCATCCGCAAGATGATCCCCTACAAGTAAGATACGGATTCGTTAGAAATAGGAGGCAATAAGAAATGGCACGAGTAAAAGGCGCGATGATGACGCGCAAAAGAAGAAATAAGGTTCTGAAGATGGCCAAGGGCTACTGGGGCGCTAAGTCCAAGCACTTTAAGATGGCCAATGAGCAGGTCATGAAGTCCCTGACCTACGCATACATCTCCCGTCGTCTGAAGAAGAGAGATTTCCGTCAGCTGTGGATCACCCGTATCAGCGCTGCTTGCAAGCTGAACGGCATGAACTACTCCACCTTTATGCACGGTCTGAAGCTGGCCGGCGTGGAGATCAACCGCAAGATGCTGGCAGAGCTGGCTGTCCATGACGCCGCTGCTTTCACCGCTCTGGTGGAGCTGTCCAAGTCCAAGCTGGCCTAAGTTAAATCGCCAATAAAAAATCCACTCTCGTTAACGAGGGTGGATTTTTTTGTGCTTACTGGTGCAATGCAACAAATCTTTGCTTGACGAAGTAATGACCTTTCTCCTAGAATGAGGGCGAGGTGATATGGGATGTCTATTGCAAAAAACCTTCGCCAACTGCGCTTGCTTTCCGGAATGACACAGGAACAAGTGGCAGAGAAAATCGGTGTAACACGGCAGACACTTTCCAATTATGAATCGGGACGGACACGACCTGATGTGGATATGTTAGCGCAGTTAAGCGCCATCTACGGTACGGACATTGACGGTGTCATTTATGGGGAAAATCGCACCTTAAAGATGCAGCGATCCATCAAAATCGCAGCAATTATAGTATATGGGCTGCTCACTGTTCTCACTGTGGTCAGTTCGGCCCTTTTGTGGAGTGCCAATCGTTTCTATTCGATTTCGACAGGGCAGTTGTCGGCAGAAGAAGCGGTGATTCTCCAATCCCGCATGAAGCTAACAGCGGCATGGGAAACCATGGACAGCATAATTTTAACCGTTGCCCTTCTTGGGTTTGTCGCACTTGTTGTTTTGTTGGCTGCCTTAAAATGCCGCATCCTTATGAAGACAAAGGTGTTTTATGCTGCTGTGTTGGCAGCGACACTGCTTGTAATTGCTTTATTATTTGGCATCACTGATCCCCAATTTGCCCCTGTAAACTATCTGTTTACGCCTATTTTTGTGATTGTGAGAATGGTAGTGCTATTCGTAGTGCATATAGCCGTTGAACTTTTGCAAAAGCGGAGAAAGCAAATAAACTGAGTTTGTGTCAAGAATCCACCCGCGAGGGTGGATTTTTTATGTCCCATTTGTGAATTTTCGCCTGTATGTGTTGCGGAATGGGCAGAAGATTGTCTATAATGATAACAGCAAAACAAAATGAGAAAGGAGAACGCAAATGGACGAGATGAATTACACGGAGTTTAACGCAGAACCCAATACCGAGAAAACACCCCGCTACAGTGAGGCCATCGTGAGCCGTGCGCCCTTGATGGCAAAGTGGCTGATGACCATGTTTTGGGCGAATATTGCCCATATTATTATCAACTTTATCAAAATCGAATATAGCGTTGTGTATACAACAATACAAAATATCCTGATTGCTATCTGTTCCCTTGTGATCTGCCTTTCCCTGTTTAAGATGCGGGGCGAGGACGAGCGGTACGGGCGGGCGGCACTGTTCCAGCTGATCCCCCTTGTGATCAATCTCGTTCCCACGCTGGTGATGGACTCTTATAATACGCTGGTGTGGCTTTCTGTTTTGGTTTCGCTGATCGCTGCGGTTTTGACCCTGCTTGCCACTTATAATGAGTTCCACGCTCACAGCTGCATTGTGGGCGGTCTCGACTGCGAGTTGGGTGATCGGTGGCAAAAACTGTGGGTGTGGCAGGTCATTGGTATCACAGGTACAGTCCTTTCCCTGTTTATTGCAGCCCTCGGCGCGGCGGGACTTGGCGCTGTATTGGTGCTGATCGTCGCCATCTATGTGCTGGTGATCCAAATTATCTACCTCGTGACCCTCTACCGTTCCGCAAAGGCCTACCGCGCCGTTGCTGAAGGGGAGGGGAATGCGGCATGAAAAAGAAAAAACTCTCACCCCTGTGGCTCATTCCCGCAGTGGTCATCGTGGCAATGGTGCTGTGGTGCATCCATTTTCCGCTGACAAGGATTGCGGGATTCAGCAAAAGTGTAGAGCCTCTCCATGCCACGGTGTTTTTCGATCAAGTACCCGAAACGCCCGCGATTACCTATGCTACCGATGATCCCGAACAGCTCCGTGAGCTTGCAGAACAGCTGCGGAGTGTGCGAGGGCGGTTTATGGGGTGGTTTACCTCTATCACCTACAACGAAGATCCCTTGCTGCATTTGATCGTAGTAGGAACGGAGGGAAACAAAGAGTATAGCCTTAGCCTCAGCGCCGACAGCGATGGGTATATCTATATTCAGCGAAAGCATACCCAACTCCGCGCCAAAGATGGGGCACTGTACGACTATCTGACAGAGCTTGTTGCTGAGGGCGAGCGGGAGGCTGCCCGAGCAAAAGAGGAAGAAATGATCGGTGAAAAGGCTGCTGCATATTTGGAAAAGCTCATTCGCGCGCGAAACTTTTTTGAAGATGCTGATTTGACCGAAGGCACGGTGTTGACCGCAGACGGCTACGATGCCGAGAAAACCGTCATGCAGTATGTTGTGTATAAGACCGAGTGGCTCAAAGAGTATCATCGGGAAAAGAGAGAAGATTCGAGTCAGCAGGCAAATGTCCAAATCAATTACCTTGTAAAAGAGATAAAAGTGACCGATGACCATGCTGTTCTCACTATCGAAGAGGATGGCCCCGGCAATATGTGGGGTATCTATACCGTGGAACTTATCAAGGTGGAAGATACATGGCTCGTTTCCTCTGTAGAACACGGTGACATCTATTCCCGTGAAGGTATGGTGATTCATCAATACAGAGAAAAAATGCCTGAGCTGTATGAACAGGCGCGCGCCGAGATTTTCTCCTTCGGCGATACCCTGTCCGTGCAGGTAACGAATGTCATCAAGACGGAGACCCGCGTTCTCCCTGCAGAGGACAACTTTGAATACGAGGTCTACACCGTCCTGCCGGGCGCGGAGATCCGAGTGGTCAAAACCGACATGGCGGAAACCAGCAATCAAGGCTTGGTGGGCGATTGGGCGATCTATGATTCTTCCGGTGATTATACGATTATCAACCCGGATTATTTAACGAAGTCCATCCCTATCACAGAAACCACCCGCGGCATCGGCACTGAGAGCGTGTGCGTGCTGGTGTTTGAGCTGTACACAGGGGAGGGGTAAGAGATGAAGAAATTCCTATTGCTCCTTCTTCTGCTCCTCACTTTGACCCTCACTGCCTGCGGGATTCCCTTCACAGAGGTGGAGCAAGAGGACGAGGGTAGCCCTGCGGATTTGGAGGCCTTTTTCTCCTTGGAGGAGTTCGCTGCCGCCATCGAAACCCAAGGGGACGGCGTGGCGCAGCTCGGCACGCTGAAAGCCTACTATGTGCCACAGAGCATCCCTGCGGAGTACGGTTTGGGGAAAATTGTGGCGGGTGTTGCCGACATCCTCTTTGCCTACTATCCCGTGGAAGCCTTGGGTGATGAAGAAGCTATGATGGCGGCGGAGGCTACGAGAAAGTGTTTCGAGTTCCGCTTTCATCGGTGGGAGATGGATGACCCTTTAAGCGGCATTATACAGCAGCTGGACATGGGAACATGGGACTTCATTGACGGGAAATATCTCTTTGATGCGCCTCGCAGCACCTACTACTGGGCACAGGACGGCGCTGCACTGTCCATGACCCTGCCTGCAGCCCTTACTGTGACGATAGAAGAGGGAATTGCCTACTGCCAAGCAGAAACGGTAGTGGTGCATAACAGTGAATAAACGCATAAAACTCCACCCTCACGGGTGGAGTTTTTGTTGCTTATTCTGCCTCTTCTTCCGCTTCAATCTCTTCCACAGGGGGCGTCCAAGGCTCTATCTTTGCCACGCAGCGGTTGATGTTTTTCCCCGAGAGGTAGAACTTCCGCTCGTAGTCCGTCATGACCCCAACAGGGCCGTCAGCGTGGAGATCGCGGGTCACCTCATGGAGAGACCAACCGAACTGGGGGATCTCCTCCACCGACCACTCAAAGAGCTTGTCGTTGTCGGTCTTGAAGTGGATCTCGCCCGCAGGGGAGAGGACCTTGCGGTACTCATTGAGGAAATTATGGTGGGTCAGGCGGCGCTTGGCCTGATTCTTCTTGGGCCACGGGTCGCAGAAGTTGATGTAGATGCGGTTTACCTCGCCACCATCGAACATCTCGCTGAGCTTCGCCGCGTCGCCGTCGATGAAGTAGACGTTCTTCAGTCCTGCCTCGCGGGCGCGCTCCATGGCCACCACCATGGCATCGGGGACTTTCTCCACAGCGATCAGCAGCACGTCGGGCTCGGCGGAGGCGGTGTCCACCGTGAAGCGACCCTTACCGCAGCCCAGCTCCAAACGCACCTCTTTGGCCTCGGGCATAAGGTCATGCCAGTGACCCTTCTGGGCGCAGGGATCTGCAATGAGCCAGTCGGCACAGGCAGCCATTCTCGGCTCTAAATTCTTCTTTTTACGCATCCGCATAGTGGTGTCCTCCAAAGTCCAACGGGAGGCGAGCCCCCTGTCGGTTTTTATCGGGCGGATTTCCACCCATACATTGTTATTGACCTCGACAAGCCACAAAGGCTTCTCTTCGGTCAATGCCGCGTCTGGACGAAAATCCGCTCCGAAAAAACTGCGAAGCACATTCCAGCGAGGAATGTTTGTGGGATTTTGGTCGCAGAGGACGCAGCCTTGCTGACGCAAGGCAAGGACGATAAGGCCAAAAGGACCGAACAGAGCCGCTGGAATGCGGCAGGTGTTCGACTCCCGTTGGACTAATTTCTCGGCCCATCATACCATATTCCCGACCTGTCTGTAAACCAAAAAATTTTCTTCTCAGAACACGACTGAAAAGTACCTTCAAAATGTGCAAAGAACCGATGAAAGATTTGTGAGAAGTCCCAAAAAAGAAAAAGAGGGTCACAGAGGGCTTGATAAAATTTAGACGATGCACTATAATGTAACCTGTATGAGGACGAGTGCGCCCATTGGTCAGAAAACGGCCTCGCGCACCCTGTGAAATGCGAGTTTAGGAGGAGCAACCATGACGAATGTTTTGTTAGAAAAGAAGGGAAACATCGCTGTTGCTACCATCAATCGTCCCAAGGCTCTCAACGCGCTGAACAGCGAGGTTCTGGCCGATCTGGGCGAGCTGGTGGAGATCGTCAAGGCTGACAGCGAGATCCGCGCTCTGGTGATCACCGGCAGCGGCGAGAAGGCCTTTGTGGCCGGCGCCGACATCGGTGAGATGAGCACCCTGACTGTGGCTGAGGGCGAGGCCTTCGGCAAGAAGGGCAACGATGTGTTCCGCGCACTGGAGGTGCTGCCTGTCCCCACCATCGCCGCCATCAACGGCTTTGCACTGGGCGGCGGCTGCGAGCTGTCCATGTCCTGCGATATCCGCATCTGCTCCGACACCGCTGTGTTCGGTCAGCCCGAGGTGGGTCTGGGCATTACCCCCGGCTTCGGCGGCACCCAGCGTCTGGCACGTCTGGTAAGCCCCGGCATGGCAAAGCAGCTCATTTACACCGCCAAGAACATCAAGGCCGATGAGGCACTGCGTATTGGTCTGGTGAACGCTGTCTATCCCGCCGAGGAGTTGATGGCTGCCGCTGAGAAGATGGCTGAGACCATCGCCAAGAACGCACCTATCGCCGTCCGCGCCTGCAAGAAGGCCATTAATGAGGGCCTTGAGCTGGGTATGGATGACGCCATCGTGCTGGAGGAGAAGCTGTTTGGTTCCTGCTTCGAGACCGCCGATCAGGTGGAGGGCATGAGCGCCTTCCTGGAGAAGCGTAAGCACGAGCCTTATCAGAACAAGTAAGTTTAAGTAAGTTAATTAACAGGGCTACCACTTTCCCAAGCGGTACACCTGATGATTAAAACAGGGAAAACCAAAAAATATATTAGGAGGAACGAACATGAAAGTAGCAATTTTTGGCGCCGGTACTATGGGCAGCGGCATTGCTCAGGTCTTCGCCGCTAAGGGCCACACCGCTCTGATGTATGCTTCCAGCGTGGCAAGCGCACAGCGTCATAAGGACAAGCTGTATGCTTCTCTGAACAAGAAGGTCGCCCGTGGCAAGATGGATCAGGCTGCTGCTGATGATCTGATGAGCCGCGTGCTGGTCGAGGAGTTCGAGGCCGCCGCTGATGCTGATCTGGTCATCGAGTGCGTTGCTGAGAATATGGCCACCAAGAAGGAGCTGCTGGGTCGTCTGGATGCTATCTGCAAGGATGAGACCATCTTCGCATCCAACACCTCTTCTCTGTCCATCACCGAGATGGCTCAGGGTCTGAAGCACCCCCTGGTCGGTATGCACTTCTTTAACCCCGTGCCCGCTATGAAGCTGGTCGAGGTCATCGCCGGTGGTAACACCCCCGCTGAGCTGGTGGAGTACATCAAGAACCTGTCCATCGAGATCGGTAAGACTCCCGTCGTGGTTAACGAGGCTCCCGGCTTCGTCGTGAATAAGATCCTGATCCCCTACTGCAACGAGGGCGTTTGCCTGCTGCAGGAGGGCGTGGCCTCTGCTGAGGACATCGACCTGGCAATGCAGCTGGGCTGCAACCACCCCATGGGCCCCCTGCACCTGGGCGATCTGGTCGGTTGGGACATCGTGCTGAACATCATGGATGTTCTGTATAACGAGACTCACGACAGCAAGTACCGTGCCAACGTGCTCATCCGTAAGATGGTGCGTGCCGGCAAGCTGGGCATTAAGTCCGGTGAGGGCTTCTTTAACTACAACAAGTAATTTTCGGTAAAGGAGAAAAATAGTATGGATTTCCATCTGACTAAAGAGCAGCTTCTCGTTCAGAAGATGTACCGCGAGTTCGCGGAGAACGAGGTCAAGCCCATTGCTGCTGAGATCGATGAGGAAGAGCGTTTCCCCATGGAGACCGTCGAGAAGATGGCAAAGCTGGGCATGATGGGTATTTACTTCCCCAAGCAGTACGGCGGCGCCGGCGGCGATGTTCTCTCTTACGCTATGTGCGTTGAGGAGCTGGCCAAGGTCTGCGGTACCACCGCAGTTATCGTCTCCGCTCACACCTCCCTGTGCGCCGCTCCCATCTTTGAGAACGGTACCGAGGAGCAGAAGATGAAGTATCTGCCCGACCTGTGCTCCGGTAAGAAGATCGGCGCTTTCGGTCTGACCGAGCCCGGTGCCGGTACCGACGCTCAGGGTCAGCAGACCACCGCTGTTCTGGACGAGGCCGGTGAGAACTGGATTCTGAACGGCTCCAAGTGCTTCATCACCAATGGTAACGTTGCTAACACCTTCGTGGTCATCGCCGTCACCGGCAAGGTCGTGGACAAGCGCGGCCGCTCCATGAAGGAGATCTCCGCCTTCATCGTTGAGGACACCGATCCCGGCTTCTCTCAGGGTAAGCATGAGAAGAAGATGGGTATCCGCGGCTCCTCCACCTGCGACCTGATCTTCGAGGATTGCGTGATCCCCAAGGATCGTCTGCTGGGCAAGAAGGGCGACGGCTTCAAGATCGCTATGAAGACTCTGGACGGCGGTCGTATCGGTATCGCTGCTCAGGCTCTGGGTATCGGCGAGGGTGCCGTTATCGAGGCTGTCAAGTACACCAAGGAGCGCGTCCAGTTCGGTAAGCGCATCAGCCAGTTCCAGAACACTCAGTTCCAGCTGGCCGACATGCATACCCGTATGCAGGCTGCTCAGTACCTGGTCTACGCTGCTGCAATGAAGAAGCAGAACCACGAGCCCTACTCCATGGACGCCGCTATGGCTAAGCTGTTTGCCGCTGAGGCCGCTTCCGACGTGACCCGTCGTGCCGTTCAGCTGTTCGGTGGTTACGGCTACACCCGTGAGTATCCCGTGGAGCGCATGATGCGCGATGCTAAGATCACTGAGATCTACGAGGGTACTTCCGAGGTCCAGCGCATGGTCATTTCCAGCCATCTGGGCGTTAAGTAATAGGGAGGTTAAAGGAAAATGAAGATTATTGTTACTGTTAAGCAGGTCCCCGATACCTCCGGTAAGGTGGCCGTGAATCCCGATGGTACTCTGGATCGTGCATCCATGCAGACCATCATCAACCCCGATGACCTGAACGCCGTTGAGGCCGCTCTGGCTCTGAAGGACGAGCTGGGCTGCAAGGTCGTGGCCTTCACCATGGGTCCCCCTCCCGCAGAGGGCATGCTCCGTGAGCTGATGGCAATGGGCGTTGACGAGGGCGTTCTGGTGACTGCTCGTGAGTTCGGTGGTTCCGATACCTACGCTACCTCCCAGATCCTGGCTGCTGCTATCGACACCTATGGCATGGAAGACGACGATCTGATCCTGGCTGGTCGCCAGGCCATCGACGGCGATACCGCTCAGGTCGGTCCTCAGATCGCTGAGAAGCTGCACCTGCCCCAGGTTTCCTACGCCGGCGAGATCACCAAGGATGGCAACACCCTGACCATCAAGCGCATCCTCGAGGATGGCTACATGACCATCAAGGTGAACACCCCCTGCATGATCACCTGCATCAAGGAGCTGAACGCTCCCCGTTATCTGTCTGTTGGCGGCGCATTCGAGGCTTATTCCAAGCCCCTGCACACCTACACTTATGAGACCCTGAAGGATCATGAGCTGATCGACAAGTCCACCATCGGTCTGGCAGGTTCTCCCACCAACATTCTGACCTCCTTTACTCCTCCCCAGAAGGGCGCCGGCATGATGCTGGAGGGCGCTGGCAAGGAGACCACCGACAAGCTGGCTGGCATTCTGGCCGCCAAGCACATCATCTAAGGGAAAGGAGATAAGAAAATGGCTTTTAATAGTGCTGATATCGGCGCCTTCAAGAACGTATGGGTGTTCTGCGAGCAGCGCCAGGGCGTGATGATGCCCACTACTTTCGAACTGATTTCCGAGGGCCGCAAGCTGGCAAACGAGCTGGGTGTGGAGCTG
>JAFQTS010000026.1 GCA_017408915.1 Oscillospiraceae bacterium
AGGGTGTACTTCTTACGCTTGTCGCCCTTGCCCTTCTCAGCAGCCTTGTCAACGAAGTGAGCAACGATGACTTCCAGCAGGGAGATGGAGGAGGAGATAGCGGCGAAGACCACCAGGACATAGAACAGGATGCCGAACACGGGGCCGATAGCGCCCATGGCCTGGAACACGTTCTGCATGGTGACGAACAGCAGGGAGGGGCCGCCCAGAGCGCCGGTGGGATCCAGAGCGAAACGAGCGGGGATAACGCACAGACCGGCCATCAGAGCAACCAGGGTGTCCAGAATGACGATCATGACAGCGTTCTTCTCCAGGTTCTGCTTCTTATCCAGGTAAGAACCGTAGGTGATCATAGCGCCCATGCCGAGGGACAGGGAGAAGAACATCTGGCCGCCGGCGGTAGAAAGGACACTGAAGAAGCTGGGCTGCTCAACGATACCCTGAGCAACGGCCCAACCGGGAACGAACATGTACTTCAGACCATCAACAGCACCGGGCAGGGTGATAGCACGGATGATGCAGATGATCAGAGCCACGAACAGGCAGGGCATACCGATGGCGCAGACCTTCTCGATACCGCCGGCAACGCCGCCCATAACGATCAGCATGGTCAGAGCCACGAAGATAACGCCGAAGATGATAGCTTCCCAGGGGGAGGACATGAAGGCACCGAAGACCTCGCCGCCGGACAGACCGTTGGAACCGAAGCCGGCCTTGAACAGGTCGCCGATGTTCAGCACGGCGTACTTGATGCAGTAGCCGCCCAGTGCGCAGTAGAAGAACAGGATGAAGAATGCAGAAGCGATACCCATCCAGCCCATCCAGCTGAACTTCTTGCTGATGATCTTGTAAGCGCCGACAGCGCCCTGACCGGTCTTACGACCGATGGCCAGCTCGCCCAGCATGATGATGAAGCCGCAGAAGACAGCCAGCACCAGATAGATCAGCAGGAAGGTGAAACCACCGTTTGCGCCCATCTTATTGGGGAAGCCCCAAATGTTACCCAGGCCAACGGCGGAGCCAACGGCGGCCATGATAAAGCCGAAATTGGACTTAAAGCCTTTTCTTTCCATAGTTTTCTCTCCTTTTAAAAAAGTGTGTTTCCCATGATTACAGGAAACTTTGTAGTGTTGTCCACGGGAAAAAGAGCAATAATTTCCCTATGAACACAACTATGGGACCATACAGGAAGTATACAGGATTTGACACCATGACGCAATTGCTAAAATTAACAAAATTTTAGCGTCACTTTTTACTCTTTTAACATTCTATGAACGAAAATAAAGGTGATTTTAATGACATCTTTTTCACAATAATGCTGAATGGGAAGAAAGGAAAAAGTAGAACCGTTTCACTGCGGGAAACTATAGACGACAGCGGGGTGGTTGGGGAAAAATATTCTTGCAATCAGGAGGAAAGTGTGATAAAGTGCCATAGAGGCTGCCTTGTTATTTAAATAACGTATAGTCTCGCGGACAATTGAATAGAGAACAAACCATTATTTCTGTCTCCGCCGAAGAAAGAGCGGAGAGAAGGAGAAGAACATGAAAAAAGCAATTTCTCTTTTCCTGTCACTGGTAATGATCTGCGCTGTACTCTGCGCCTGCGGAGACGGCAGCGGTAATGGTGACGAAGGAAGTAACGGCTTGCAGGATGCGCGCCGTGCCGCCAACGAGATCGTTGTGGCCATCGCGCAGGACCCGGAAGACAGTCTTGACCCCCACGCGGCAGCGTCGGCAGGAACCAGAGAGGTCTTATTCAACATCTATGAGGGCTTGGTGAAAACTGGCCCTACCGGTGAATTGATCCCCGCTGTGGCAGAAAGCTACAAGGTTTCTGAGGATGGACTGGTGTATACCTTCACTTTGCGTGAGGGTGTGAAGTTCCACAATGGTGAACCCGTGACGGCGGAGGATGTGATTTACTCTCTGACTCGCTGCGCCGACAACTCGGGTGACTCTGCCCTTGTGTCGGCGTTTTCTGCTATCCGTGACCTGCAGGCAATCGATGAAAAGACGGTTACGTTCCGTCTTGAGCAGCCCAACATGGAGCTTATCTACTTCATGACTGCTGCCATTATCCCCGCAAACTCCGATGCCATGTCCTCTTACAAACCCGGCACGGGCCCCTTCGTGCTGACAGAGCGCACCCCTCAGGAGAGCATCGTGCTGGAGCGCTTTGACGAGTATTGGGGTGAGGCCGCAGGCGTGCAGAAGGTGACCTACCGCATCTATGAGGATGCTACGGCCCTTATGATGGCCCTCAAGGGCGGCAGTGTGGACGTGTGCGCCCACCTGACCTCTGCCCAGACGGCGCAGCTCAGCGACCAGTTCTCCATCTTGGAGGACACCATGAATCTGGTGCAGGCCGTGTATCTTAACAACGCTGTGGAGCCTTTTAATAATGTGAAGGTGCGTCAGGCCATTAGCTACGCCATCGATCGTCAGATGATCATGGACGTGGTCTTTGACGGTCACGGCGTGGCAGTGGGCAGCAGCATCTATCCTAAGCTGGAGCGCTACTTCATGCCCGAACTGGTGGATTATTATGAGTGCGATCCTGCTAAGGCAAAGGAGCTGTTGGCGCAGGCGGGTTATCCCGACGGTTTTGATATGACCATCACCGTCTCTTCCAACTATCAGCCCCATATGGACACCGCCGAGGTGGTGGTGCAGCAGTTGGCAGCCATTGGTGTCCGCGCCAAGGTGCAGCCTGTGGATGCTACCACTTGGTACTCCGAGGCCTATACCAACCGCCAGTTCCAGTCCACCATTACGGGTCTTGACGCTAAGAACGTCACCGCCCGCGCCATGCTGGAGCGCTTTGTCTCCGACAATGGCAAGAACTTTATGAACTACAACAATCCCGAGTATGATGCCCTCTATGAAACGGCGCTGAACGCCACCGATGAGGACACCCAGACGAAGGCTTATAAGGCTATGGAGCAGATGCTGACGGAGGATGCCGCCAACCTGTACATTCAGGATATGGCTGACTTCGTGGCTGTCCGTCCCGACCTGCAGGGATATACCTTCTATCCCATCTATGCTCAGGACTTGGCAAAGCTCCACTACGCTGAGTAAGGCCGAATACGTTAGACTGAATTTAGAAAGAGATGATGACCATGAAGAACATCGTAAAGAAAGTGCTGATGATGATTCTCACCATGGTCATCGTCTCTTTCTTCGCGTTTTTGGCTTTCCAAATCATCCCCGGTGACCCCACCACCAAGATTTTGGGCGCAGATGCCACCGCAGAGGCGGTGGAGGCGCTGCGTGCGGAGTTGGGCTTTGACCGCCCCTTCTTCGTGCGGTATTTTGAGTGGATCACCAATGCCCTGCAGGGAGATTTTGGCCGCTCCTACATCTACGATATGTCGGTGGCGGAGCTTTTGCAGGGTAAGATGACGGTGACGCTGCTATTGACCGCCATCGCCTTCGTGATGATCGTGGTGCTGTCCATTCCCATCGGCTTGGGTGTGGCCTCCTGCCGCAAGGCGTGGGTGGATCGCCTGTTCACCGTCTTTGGGCAGATCGTCATGGCGGTGCCCCCCTTCTTTATCGGCATTCTGCTGACCCTTCTGTGCGGCCTTGTGCTCCACTGGTTTAACCCCGGCACGTTTATTTCTCCTGCCGATGATTTTGGTGCCAGCATTGTCTATTTGCTCTACCCCGCTTTCGCTATCGCCCTGCCCCGTGTGGCCATGACGGTGAAGATGCTGAAAAGTTCCATCGGCGGCGAGATGAACAAGGACTATGTCCGCACCGCCTTCAGCCGCGGCAATACCCGCCGCGCCACCCTCTATCGCCACGTGCTGCGCAACGCCGTGGTGCCCACGGTGGCGTTCCTCGCCATGACGGCGGCGGACATTGTGGCAGGCTCTGTCATCATTGAGCAGGTCTTTGCCATCTCGGGCATTGGACGGCTGCTCCTTACCTCTATTTCCAATCGCGATTTCCCTGTGGTGCAGGCCATTGTGGTGATCTTGGCGCTGGTGGTGGTGTTGGTGAATTTCCTCGCCGACCTTATTAACCAGCGGCTTGACCCGCGGCTGCACTTGCAGTAAGGAGGTGGGCGCTGTGTTATTGAAAAAGAGCAACACCTCCTTCCACATCGGTCTGTGCATCGCCGCCTGTATGGCAGCCATGGCGCTGATCGGCTATGTGTGGACGCCCTACGACCCCGAGATGATCGTGGGCAGCGAGAAGTTTTTAGCCCCTTCTCTGCGCCACCTGTTTGGCACGGACAATTTCGGTCGTGACATTTTCTCCCGTGCCATGGTGGGTATCGGTACTACCTTCTTCATCGCCGCCTGCACCGTTTTGATCGGCGGCGTGGTGGGCATCATCATCGGTGCTTTCACGGGCTATTTCGGCGGCGTGGTGGATGAGGTCTTAATGCGTATCAACGATGCCCTCACCGCCTTCCCCAATATCCTCATCGCCTTGGTGTTCATCGCCATGCTGGGCTTTGGTAAGTATAATGTCATCTTGGCGCTGGGTGTGGCCTTCATCCCCAGCTTTGCCCGCGTGGTGCGTACGGAATTTGCCCGTCACCGCGCCATGAACTATGTAAAATCGGCTCGACTCATGGGCGCAGGTCATCTGCGCATCATGTTCCGTCATATTCTGCCCAACACCCGCAATGTGCTGCTGCCTGCGCTGATGATCGGCTTTAATAACGCCGTCCTCGCCGAGGCCAGCATGAGCTATTTGGGCATCGGTGTCGCCGCGCCCGATATCTCCCTGGGCTATATGCTGAAGGAGGCGCAGAGCTATATGCTGGGCGCGCCGTGGTATGTGCTGTGTGTCGGTCTCGTCATTGTGCTGCTTATCTTGGGCGTCAGCATGATGGGCGACGGCATGGGAAAGGGGGAGATGTGATGCTGGAAATTCGTGATCTCCATATCCGCTTCCATGACGCCGACCATGAGGCAGTGCGTGGCATTGACCTTACGGTGGAGAAGGGCGAGATCATGGGCCTCGTAGGCGAGAGCGGCAGCGGTAAGACCGTCACTGCCATGGTCATCTCCTCCTTGATGCCCGAGAATAAAGCCTCCGTCACAGGGCAAGTGCTCTTAGACGGGGAGGATCTGTTGGCACTGGATGAAAAGGCCATGCGCCAAAAGCAGGGCAGCGACATCTCCGTGGTGTTCCAAGAGCCCATGACCGCCATGAACCCTGTCATGCGCATTGGCCCGCAGGTGGAGGAATCCCTCCGCGTCCACACGAAACTATCAAAAGAAGAGCGCCGTGAGCGCGCCTTGCAGGCGTTGCGGGATGTAGACCTCTCCAACGTGGAAGAACTCTACAATAAATACCCCCATCAGCTTTCGGGCGGTATGCTCCAGCGTGTGATGATTGCAGCAGCCATTGTCTCCGAGCCGAAGCTGCTGTTGGCGGACGAGCCCACCACGGCGTTGGACGTGACCATCCAAGCCCAGATTTTGGAGCTGCTGCAGCGGCTCAACCACGAGCGCGGCATGTCCATCCTCTTCATCTCCCACAACCTCAACGTGGTGCGCAAGCTCTGCTCCCGCGTGGCGGTAATGGAGAAGGGGCTCATCGTGGAGCAGGGGGACACGGAGCAGGTGTTCCGTAACCCCCAAGCACCCTACACCCAGCGGCTCATCGCCGCCATACCGACGAGGAAGAAGCTATGGTAGAAAAGGACAAGGTATTGGAGGTAGAAAACCTCAACGTATGGTATCGCAGCGGCGCTCTTACCAAGCAGCGCACCCATGTGCTCCACGATGTGTCTTTCACACTGCACCGCGGCGAGATTTTAGGCCTTGTGGGCGAGAGCGGCAGCGGTAAATCCACCCTTGCCCGCGCCATCCTCGGCATGGAAAAGGACATCAGCGGCACCGTGCGCCACTATACCAAGCGGCCTCAAATGGTGTTCCAAGACCCTGCAGGCAGTCTCAACCCCTCCTTCACGGCGGGCCGTGCTCTCAGTGAGCCCCTTCTTATCTACGGTAAGTACGACAAGAAGGAAATCGAGCGCCGCGTGCGTGAGACCCTCAAAATGGTGGGTTTGGATGATGAACACTATGACCGCTATCCCCATGAACTCAGCGGCGGTCAGAAGCAGCGCTTGTGCATCGCCATCGCCCTTATTCAAAAGCCCGGGCTCATCATCGCCGATGAGCCTGTGTCGGCATTGGATGTGACCATCCAAGCCCAGATTTTGCAGCTGATTGCACAGCTGGAAAAGGAGCTGGGCATCTCTTATCTCTTCATCTCCCACGACCTCAACGTGGTCTATCAACTCTGTGACCGCTGTCTCGTCATGAAGGACGGCTACATCGTGGAGCAGGGGGATGTGGAGACCCTCTATGACAATCCCCAGCACCCCTATACGAAAGAACTGCTCCGCGCAGCAGAGTAAGGAGGCATCTATGGACACAGAGAGAAAAGCCAAACTGATGGCCATAGCGGAAACGCCCGAACCCTTTGACAGCCACAACCATATCCGCATTCTCGATGTGGACGATGGTGTGGGCGTGGTGGAGCTGGATATCCACCCCGAATCTCTGAACATCTGGGGCACGCCCCACGGCGGACTTCTCTATACCCTGTCCGATGTTGCCTGCGGCTGCGCTGTGCTGACGGTGCGCCCCGAGAGCCATGTAACCGTTACGGGTAGTATGGATTATCTGCGCCCTGCCCCTGCAGCGGGGAAGGTCATCGCCACGGGCCGCGTCACCAAAATGGGCGGAAAGCTGACCTACTGCGACTCAGAACTCCGTGATGAGGCGGGCGCCCTTATTGCCACAGGCCGCGCCGTCATGTGCTTCACGGGTCATGCGATGTTATGAGAATGTTTGCTAAACAATACAGAAAACACCACTTTTGGCTGGGGAGCCTCGTGGTGTTTTTTGTGCTGTTCGCCCTCCTGCGGCAAAGCTGCGCGGCGATGAATTTCCTCGCTTTCCGCGTGGTGCTGCCTGTGATGCAGGGCGTGGGGCAGCTGTGCGGAAAGGTGGATTTCTCCGTCGCTGAAGCCCTCATTTTCTCCGCCATTTGGGTGTTGGTCTTTTACATCACGGTGCAGCTGCGAAAAAAGCGGTTTGCCCATCTCTTGGTCACATTGGTTGAAATTGCGGCGACGGTATTGGCCTGTGCCTGCTTGCTGTGGGGCACATTTTACGGTGCGGACAGCTTTCAAGAGAAAACGGGTCTCACTGCCCGCGGCGGCACGGTGGAGGAGTTGGCGGCGGTTACGGCCTATTTCGCCCAAGGTGTCATGGAATACGCCGACGAGGTGGAGCGTGATGTGCAGGGCCTGTTCGCCGTGCCGAGAGATGAGATTTTCGACAGTGCCGAGGAGAGCTACAAGGGCGTGGTGAAGCTGTTCCCCTGCCTTGAGGAGGATGTGCTGCGACCCAAGGGGCTCATTATGTCCCGCCTTCTCAGTGCCATGGACTTCACGGGCTTTTACTTCGCCTTCACGGGCGAGGCCAACGTGAATGTGGACAGCCCCGCCTGCTATCTCCCCACCACCATCTGCCATGAGCTCGCCCATCAGCAGGGCATCGCCTCGGAGCAGGAGTGCAATTTTGTAGGCATCATGGCGGCCATTACCAGTGATGACCCTGTCTATCGCTACTCGGGTTACCTCATGGGCTATGTGTACCTCGCCAATGCTCTCTACCGCGTTGACCGCGACACGTGGCAGGTGATCCGCAGTGCCATTCCCCAAGAGGCGCTTATTGACCTGCAATATCACCGTACCTACTGGGCCCAGTTCGAAGGCCCTGTGAAAACCGTGTCCACCACCGTTTACGATGGCTATTTGAAAGCCAACGGCTTAGAGGGCGGCATGGCCAACTACGGAACGGTAGTCGACTTGCTGCTTGGTTTCTTCTTACAATGAAAAAATCCCGACGGAACTTCCGTCGGGATTTTCTTTGTTTGTTTCTTAGAGACCGGGGATGCCCAGACCGCCGGTGAAGGCGTTCATGGACTTGCTCATAGCATCCTCTGCCTGACGCAGTGCCTCATTCACGGCGCTGACCACCAAGTCCTGCAGCATTTCCACATCCTCGGGGTCTACCACCTCGGGCTTGATGTTGAGAGCCTTCAGCTCCTTCTTGCCGCTGACGATAGCTTCCACAGCGCCGCCGCCAACAGTTGCGGAGAAGTCGGCGTTCTCCACCTCTTCCTGTGCCTTTGCCATCTGCTGCTGCATCTGCATGATTTTCTGCTGCATCTGCTGCTGACGCATCATCTGTCCCTGTGCGCCGCCGAAGCCGCCTCTTGCACTATAACCCTTTGCCATATGTTTGTTCTCCTTATGTTATCTTAAAAGTTTCTAACGTCTTACCTTTTTGCATCAGTTCCTCCAGCGCATCGGCGGGGGGAGGGGTGTCATCCCACGGGGGTGCCTCTGTCGGAGCGGCCTTTTCCGCCGCAGGGACAGCCTGCACGGGCGGGGGAGGTGCGGGACGAGAGGCCTTTTTCTCCGTCTTGGGCACATCGCCCACGGTGAAGGCCACGCGGATCTCTGCGCCCACCTCGCGGGAAGTGACCTCTTTCAGTACGGAGATGACCTCCGCCTTATCGAGGGAGTTCTTCACGAAATCATTCTGGCAGATGACCTTCAAGCAGTCACCTTCCAATACGCCGCCTGCCATATTAAGGAACACGCGAAGATTCACACTCAAGCGACCCTTATACTGGTCAATGAGGCGATTCCACACCTCGCTGCCGCCACTTGTGGGAGTGGATACTGCGGGTGCTGCCTTCTTCACAGGCGCAGGCGCAGCCTTGGGGGCGGGCGCGGGCTCTTCGGGGATGTCAAAGACGCGCTCGCCGTATTCCTCGGGCATAGGCGGCTCATCGTAGCGGGTCTCCACGGGAATGTCCACCACGGGTGCTTTCTGCACCACGGGCGCGGCCTCTGCAACGGGGGCGCTCTTCACGGTGCTAACGGCGGGCTTTGCCACCACACCACCTGCTTCCAGCGCGGCGATGCGGGCGTTCAGCGCACCGAGGTCGCCGCACAAACTCTCATCACACAGCCGCAGGAGGCAGAGCTCCGCGTCCGTGCGGGGGCGGGTGCTGTCACCCAAGGCGGCGCAGCAGCGCTGCAGCGTATCGGTCATGTAGAGGAAGCGCTGCAAGGGGGCAGTGTCCGTCAGTTCTTTCAGCGTTTTTGTATCGTATAGACCCGTCAGCAGCGCCTTTGCCCCGTCGGGGGCGGCCTTCATCATGGTCAGTTCGCGGCTCAAATCGCTCAACTCGCCAAGAAGCGCCGCCACATCTTTACCGTCGCGGTAGAGCTTATCAAAGAGGGCCAGTGCATCGGCGGCGCGGCGGTCGAGAGCACAGCCCATGAGCTGCACCGTCTGTACGCTGCCTGCCAAGCCCAGCACCTGCAATACGGCGGCGCTGTCCACCACTGCGCCTGCGGCGCGGCACTGGTCGAGGAGGGACAGGGCATCGCGCAGTGCGCCGTTTGCCATACGGGAGAGGAGCTCCGCGCCATCGGCGGTCAAGGTGATGCCCTCGGCCTCGGCGATGGTCAGCAGCTGGCGCTCCATATCCCGCGGCAGGATGCGCTTGAAGGCGAACCGCTGGCAGCGGGAGAGGATGGTGGCAGGGACTTTATGAAGCTCGGTGGTAGCGAGGATGAAGAGCAAATGCGCAGGGGGCTCTTCCAAAATCTTCAGCAGGGCATTGAATGCCTCGCGGGTCAGCATGTGTACCTCATCGATGATGTACACGCGCTTGCGGAGGACGGCGGGGGTGTAGATGGCCTCTTCCCGCAGTGCGCGGACATAATCCACGCCGCTGTTGGAGGCGGCGTCCAGCTCCGTCACGTCCAGCGCCGTGGCACTGTCGATGGCGCGGCAGGCCTCGCACTGGCAGCAGGGTGCGCCGTCAATGGGGCTTTCGCAGTTGACCGCCTTGGCTAAAATGCGGGCGCAGGTGGTCTTGCCTGTGCCGCGTGTGCCTGTGAAAAGATAGGCGTGGGAAGTGTGCCCCGTAGCCACCTGACGGCGGAGCGTATCGGTAATATGGGCTTGTCCCACCACCTCGTCAAAGGTACGGGGACGCCATTTGCGGTACAATGCCTGATACACGGGTGACACCTCCCTGCATGATAAAAAATGAGTCCTCCACACACGGCTACAGAACCGGCACCCTCGCGGCACATGGTGATCCCTCTTAATGCTGCTCGGTTCCCCGCCTGACATGATTCGTGGGCATCCATTGCGCGAGACCGGCTCCGCAGCCGTCTGCGGAGGACTCTTTCCCTATTCTACACCAAAAGTTTCGACTTGGCAACTATGAGTTTTCCCCAAGAGGCTTGCTTTTTTGCAAAAAAAGACTATGATATAGGTGATAAATTCTGCGCGGACATCACCGCGCTTGCAAAGAAGGGTTAGCTATGACAAAAATTGATATTATTTCCGGTTTCTTGGGTGCAGGTAAGACCACCCTCATTAAGAAGCTGCTGAAGGAGGCCTTTGAGGGCGAGAAGCTGGTGCTCATTGAAAATGAGTTCGGCGAGATCAGCATTGACGGCGGCTTTTTGAAGGAGAGCGGCGTGCAGGTGTCGGAGATGTCCTCCGGCTGCATCTGCTGCTCCTTGGTAGGCGACTTTGCCACGGCGCTGAAGGACGTGAAGAAGCAGTTCTCCCCCGACCGCATCCTCATCGAGCCCTCCGGTGTGGGTAAGCTCAGTGACGTGATCGCGGCGGTGGAAAAGACGGTGGCGGAGGAGAGCGATATGTGCCTCAACAGCTATACCACCGTGGCGGACGGCGTGAAGGTGAAGATCTTCATGAAGAACTTCGGCGAGTTCTATAACGATCAGATCGAGGCCGCAGGCACCATTATTCTGTCCCGCACCCAGAAGCTTTCGCAGGAAAAACTGGAGACGGCGGTTGCCCTGCTCCGTGAGAAGAACGGCGATGCCGCCATTATCACCACTCCTTGGGACGAGCTCCGCGGCAAGACCATTCTCACCGCCATCGAGAAGGTGTCCATGGCAGAGAAGATGATGGAGGAGATGCACCATCACCATGAGCATCACCATCATCACCATGACGAGGAGTGCGACGATCCTCATTGCGAGTGCCACCATCATCATGACCATGACCACGAGCATGAGCATCATCACGACCACGATCATCACGAGCATCGTCACCACGACCACGATGAGCACTGCTGCCACGAGCACGACCATGAGCATCACCACCATCACCACGATGGGGAGTGCGATGATCCCCACTGCTGCTGCCACGACCACGATCATCACCATCACCATGCCGACGAGGTGTTCACCTCTTGGGGCACAGAGACGGTGAAGGTCTACACCGAGAAGCAGCTGGAGACCATCCTTGCGGCACTGGACAGCGGCGAGTACGGCTCTGTCCTCCGCGCCAAGGGCATCGTCCCCGCCGAGGGCGGCAAGTGGCTCCACTTCGACTATGTGCCCGAGGAGCATGAGGTGCGCTTCGGTGCAGCCGACTATACGGGTCGCCTTTGTGTCATCGGCGCACAGCTGGATGAAGGCAAGCTGGCGCAGCTCTTTGCCCTGTAAGAGGTGACAAGATGGATATTCCTGTTTATCTCATTGCCGGATTTTTAGATGCCGGTAAGACCGAGTTCATTACCGGCATCCTGACCGATGGCTTTGCCCGAGAGGATCGCACCTTGCTCCTTATCTGCGAAGAGGGCGAGAACGAGTATCCCGCCGCCGCACTGGACAACGTCTTTACCTACAAGATCGAAGACCCCGAGGAGATGACCCCCGAGCTTTTCAAGAAGCTGGAAAAGCAGTATAAGCCCAAGCAGGTCATCATCGAGTATAACGGCATGTGGGCGATCGAGCCGCTCTACCGCAACGGTCTCCCCGCCAACTGGATCCTCTATCAGATCATGACGCTGGTGGATGCCACCACCTTTGAGATGTACGTGAAGAACATGGGTCAGCTGATGATGGAGAAGATCATGAACGCAGACCTGCTGATCTTCAACCGCTGCAACGCTGAACTCCGCGCCATGCTGCGCGCCCGCAATGTCCGCATGGTGAACCGCCGCGCCGACATCTATCTGGAGAACGATGACGGCACCAGTGAGGAGTACGTTACCCCCGATATGATGCCCTTCGACCTGTCCACCGGTCACTTGGACGTGCCCGACGAGGACTACGGTGTGTGGTATGTGGACTTGATGGACAACACCGCCCGTTACGATGGTATCACCGTGAAGTTCAAGTCCATTATGTGCCACTCCAAGAAGTTCAAGGGCGTTCACTGCCCCGGTCGTTTCGCCATGGTTTGCTGCGAGGACGATATGCAGTTCTTGGCACTGGTCTGCCGCGGCGAGGGCTTGGAGAAGTTCAAGGATCGGGAGTGGGTGGAGCTGACCGCCACCGTGAAAAACGAGGTCTGCGACGCCTACCAAGGCCCGGGCCCTGTCCTCTACGTGACGGACATCCACAAGTGCGACAAGCCTAAAGAGGAAGTCGTGAGTTTTTAATAAACACAACGAAAAAAGCTTCGCCTTATGGCGAAGCTTTTTTCGTTGATAATTCTTTATGACGCCCAAGGTCTCACAGCACCAAGGAAGGTGCAGCGTACACGCGGGCGGCGTATTCCTGATCGAGGAGATAGAGACCACGGGGATCGCCGCCGAAGAGCTTGTAGCGGCTGATCATGGAGTCGGCGTTGTCCTCCTCCTCGGCCTGCTCCTTCACGAACCAGTCCAGGAACTGCATGGTGCGGAAATCCTTGGCCTCATAAGCCTCGTGATAGAGGTCGTTAATGAGGGAGGTAACATAGCGCTCATGCTCGGCGGCAGCCACCAGCGGATCGATGACGGAGGCATACACCTTATCGGGCTTATCGATGGCCTCGAGGGTGATCTTCAAGCTGTTCTGCTGCATATACTGCATGAACAGCAGCGCGTGATCACGCTCCTCCTGTGCCTGAATGTTATAGTAGTTGGCATAGCCGTCCAAGTCCAGTTCGTCATAATAGTTGGACATATCCAAATAGAGGTAGGCGCTGTAGAATTCCTTATTGATCTGCTGATTCAGCAGGGCGGCGATTTTCTCATTCATAGTGTTTCTCCTTCCTCTGTGTCGAGCTGTAAATAAGGGTCGTCGGCTCTATGAGCCGAC
>JAFQTS010000027.1 GCA_017408915.1 Oscillospiraceae bacterium
GCTTTGAGGACTTCTACAACCGCATGGGCGGCGCAGACTTCGAGAAGATGCTGCGGGAGAACATCAACGCCTCGGTGCAGCAGGCGGTGAACAGCTACGAGGCACAGAAGCAGGAGACGGAGCAGGACGCGCAGGAGATGGCCCGTCAGGCGTATGTTGCCAAGCTGCTGGGCGAGAAGAACATGGCCCAGCGCTTGGCGGCGGGCGGCTATGCCGGCGGCATGGCAGAGAGCGCCATGCTGGAGAGCGAGACCAACTATCAGAACAATCTCGCCGAGATCCAGCGCCAGCGGCAGCGGGCACTGGACGAGATCCAGCGTGCCATCGACAACGCAAGACTCACCGGCGACATGGAGATGGCCAATCAGCTGGCGGACTACATGGCGCAGGTGCAGAGCTACTACAGCGACTACTACGATCAGATGCTGAGCCAGCAGATGCAGATGCAGCGGGCACAGGCGGAAGCGGCACAGGCGGAAGCGGCACAGGCGGCAGCAAGTGCGGCGACGCCCAGCGTGACGCAGAGCTATACGCCCAGCGTAACGCCTACTCCCGCACAGCCGATGACATCCAGCGCGGCGCTGAACGCAGCGGTGAGAGACGCGGGAGGCTCTGCGGCGCAGACGATCCGCAACCTGCAGACCATGTACAACAACGGACAGATCAACGCCGCGCAGCTGCGTGATCTCTCCTACGCGGTAGCAAACCCCGGTAAGTAAAAGGAGGTGGGCGCTATGCCCGACATTTCTAAGTATCTGAAACAGGCAGAAGAACTGGATAAAAAGAGAGGGATTTCCTCCAATCCGTCGGTTATGCCTGCGGTGACACCCAGCGGGCCTGTGACACAGACCGCGGGCCCGGACATTTCTGCGTACCTTGCGCAGGCGGAAAAGCTGGACAGAGAAAGAAGCGCCGCACCTACTACCACTCCCAACACCACCCGCGCCGATGGCGCGGGTGTCGGTGGTAATGGCTACGAGATCCAAATGCCGAAGCTGGAGGTGAACGCACTGGGCGCCGGCGGCGGAGCAAGAGAGGGAGGCAACCTGTGGGATCGCATCCGCGACACCCTCTCCGGCGGCATCAAGCAGTCGGTGGGCGGCAACGTGGACACCATGGGCACCATGTATGAAGCCACGCAGGGACAGCGCGACACACTCTACGATCAGCAGAGAGAGTGGACGGCACATCAGCTGGCAAGAGCGGAAGCGGATCTCGCCGCCTACACGGCGGACGGGAACGCCTATATGGCCAAGGTGACGCAGGGTGAGGTGGAACGGCTGCGGACGCAGCTGAACGCCTACGACACCGTAAAGCAGGGGCAGGTACAGCAGAAGGCCACCACGGCGGCACGAGACATGGCGGCGCAGGTAACGCAGAGCGGCGCACAGGACATCGAAAGAGCCAAGGAGGGCCTTGGCCTTGTGGGTCAGGCGCTGGTTGACGCAGGTGCCAGCGGCGTGCAGATGCTGGGCGATGCCGGCTTGGGCGCTCTGACGGGCGTGGGCGGCTTGGCTCCCATGGCCTTCCGCGCTTTCGGCGGCGGCACGCAGAAAGCAAGAGCGGAGGGCGCAGACCTCGACGAGCAGATCCTCTACGGCGGCGCGCAGGCGGCAAAGGAATGGGTCACGGAGAAGCTCTTCAGCGTGGCGCTGCCCTTTGCAAAGACCTACGGCAAGGGTTCGCTGGACGACGTGGTGGAAAAGAGCATCAGCAAAGCTGTGGATCGCTTCGCCAAGTCGGCACTGGGCAAGCGGGCGCTGGGCGGCGGACTGACGCTGGGCGCGGCTGCACTGGGCGAAGGCTTGGAAGAAGGTCTCGGCACCTTCTTGGAGTGGCAGCTGCCGCGGATCTACGGCGGCGATGTGGCATCCTTCGGCGAGACGCTGGAGGAGGCGGCATACAACACCCTCGTGGGCAGCCTGTCCGGTTTGGCAGGCGGCGTAGTGACGCCGCAGGTGTGGAACTATCAGCAGGCAGAGCCGAAAACGGCACAGGGCGGCAAAGAGACAGCGCAGGAGGGGCAGAACGCCCCCGTGACGGGCAACGAGACCCCCGCGCCCTCCACGGGCGCAGAGAAGCCGCAGAACACGCCTATGAACTTTGAGAACACGGCGGCGGCGGACATCCTGATGGGCGCTGTGCCGCAGAAGCAGAGAGCGGGCTTCACCTCTTTGGAGAACGCCATAGTCAATCAGTTTGAGCGGGAGACGGGCATCAGCATCGAGTCGGTGGAGAGCATCCTCGGCGGACTTGCCAACGGCGACTACAACAGCGCAAACTGGGTAGCACGGATCGCGCAGGACGCCAAAGATCCGAAGATGGTGGTGGTGGCACACGAGCTGACACACCACCTGCAGACCCTTGCGCCGCAGGAGTATGAGAGCTTCCGCACGGCGGTGGCAGACTACTTCACCCGCGCAGGAGGCGAGGCGGCCCTCACGGACATGATGAACCGCTATCGCAGCGCCTACGGCGCGGCGGGACAGAATCTCAGCGACAGCGCCGTGATGGACGAGATGGCGGCGGACTTCACGGAGGTGCTGCTGACGGATGCAGATCTCTTCGGGAAGTTTGCCCAGCAGAACCGCACGCTGGCGGAGCGGCTGCTGGATGCGCTGCGGGCCTTCATTGAGAAGATCCGCGCCACCTTCACGGGCAGGGCACGGGATGCGGCGGCACAGGAGGCCACGGGCAAGACCCTCAGTGAGCTGGAGATGATCGCGGAGCAGTGGCAGGGCGTGTACCGTGCGGCGGCTGCTGCCTACGGGCAGAACGCAAACACCGCCACCCAAGAGGGTGACGGTGTGAGGTACAGCATTAAAATGGACAGCGATGGCCGTCAGCTGAGCGAGGGGCAGGTAGAATACTTCAAGGACAGCAAGGCGGTGGATGGTAAGGGCAACCTCAAGGTGATGTACCATGCCTCCGACAGCAATGACATTAACATATTCCAAGCTGGCAATTCTGCGGGGTTGATTTATTTTGCGTTATCCGAAAAAAACGCGAAACAAGCAGCAAGAGGAAGCAGAAACATCTACGAAGTTTACCTCAATGCAAAGAATCCAGTAAACACCGAACAAACCCCGCTGAATTGGTACGAGGCGGAGGATAGTCTGCGCGTTGCGAAGTGGAGACGAGAAGGATTTGACAGTGTTTATGTGATGGACGAGGCAGGCGTAAGTCTTGCGGTCTTTAATCCCAACCAGATCAAGCTCACCGACAACCTCAATCCGACAGATAACCCTGATATTCGCAAGCAGCTGAAGTCCACCGCTCCCCTGCGGCAGATGATGGCTGAAATGCCGCAGCAGATGATGATCCGCATGCCGCGGCTGACCACCGTGGAACAGGATGAGGCGGAGGCGGCTGGGGTGGAAGCAGCGCCTGTGAAAGATACGGTGCAGCTGCCGCAGCTGGGACTTACCGATGCAGACGTGCCGGGTACCGAGCCGCTGACACGGCAGGACATCGCCCGCGAGATGGCGTGGAGAGCGCGCATGGCCAATGAGCCGGCAGCGCCGCAGGCCGTGGGTGAGGTAAAATTGCCGGAGCTGAGTGCGGATATGGAAGAGGCCGGTATGGGTGTGGCGGACTTCACGGGCAACGTGGAGACGGTGCCGCAGGAGGCCACGGCGGAGATCCTGTCGGCGCTGGAAGATCTGTCCCGCGACATGGAGGCGCCCATGGAGACTCCCACGGACGCTACGGTGCGTGACGCCGAGAACCTCATCAGCGCAGAGACGGTGGAAGCACCGCAGAGCCTCAAAGAGAAGGCGGCGGAGAGCTGGGCCTTCTTCAAGCGGAAGATGGTGGACAGCGGCGAGGCGGTGACGCAGATCGGCAAAGCCATCAACGACAAGTACCTCTACCCCTTCTACAACATGGCACGTGCCTCCGCCTCGGCAGGCGCCAACATGATCGCAGAAGAACAGACGGATGTAAACGGACGGACGGTGGGCGAGAGCCTCAACGCCATCTTCGATCCCATCCGCGCCAAGGGAAAAGACTACTATGTAAACTTCCAAACCTACATGTACGATCTCCACAACATCGCCCGCATGAGCATGGATAAGAACGCTCAGAAGGAAAGAGATGCGGCAGAGGCGGCA
The DNA here is from genome assembly GCA_017408915.1 of Oscillospiraceae bacterium. Taxonomy (GTDB): domain Bacteria; phylum Bacillota; class Clostridia; order Oscillospirales; family Oscillospiraceae; genus Vescimonas. Next base: position 4,113 of record JAFQTS010000027.1, read on the forward strand.
AAGGCTGAATTCTTGGCAGAGCACCCGAAGTTTATCAACATGACAAGGGAGCAAGCGCGGCGGAAGGCGGACAGCATCGACGAGCTGGAAGCAGAGGAAGCAAAGGAGTATCTGCGCTTAGAACGCTGGCAAAACCGCGCAGCAAGCATGGGAAACAAGCCTGTGTTTGACTATGAATTCTCGGCGGAGATGAGCCGCGGAAGATCCGAGCGGCTGCTGCGGGAGCATCCTGAGTTTGCCCAGTACCGCGATCAGGTGCGCAAGTACATCGACAACCTTATGAAGTACCGCGTGGACAGCGGACTCATTACCCAGAAGGATGCAGACTTCCTGCGGGAGTATTATCCCGACTACGTACCCACTGACAGACATCAGGCGTTTGAGGATTTCGGATCTAAAATCAAGGAAAAGCGGGTACGGATTGCGAAGACGGTAAGACGAGCAAAAGGCGGAAACGAAAAGCTGGTGCCCCTCCACGAGGCGCTGGGTAAGCAGACGATGCAGGTGGTTCGGGAGGGCAGCAAGAACCGCTTCGGCGCAAGACTGCTGGCAGACTACACTGCAAACGCATCGGACGCAGAGATCGCAAAATACATTCGAGATGCAAAAGAAACTGAGGCGGACTTTGACATCAACTCTTTTGATGAAGAAAAGAAACCCAAAGAAAACACATTCTCGGTGTACTTTGATGGCAAGCTCTACGAAATGGAAGTGGACAACGCGCTGCTTGAAGCCGTACAGGCACTGTCGCCCACGGCGACGGAGCAGAACGCATTTACGAAGGTGGTACACGACGTCAACAAGCTCTACAAGGCGCTGATCACGGGATACAATCCCACCTTCGCTATCCGCAACACGGTACGCGACCTGCAGACGGCGGGGCTCTACAGCCGCGACTTCGCTGCATGGGCAAAGAACTACCCCAAGGCGCTGGCGGAGATCAAGAACGACGGGCCTATGTGGAAGCAGTACAAGGCGCTGGGCGGCGACTTCTCCTCCGTATTCGACTACATGACGGGTACGGTGAAAAAGCCCACCACAAAAGCGGGCAAGGTTATGGACAAGGTGCAGGCTCTCAACATGGCTATGGAGCAGGCGCCGCGCCTTGCGGAGTTTATGGCCGTGATGGAGTCGGGCGACGGCTCCATGGAGAGCGCCATGGACGCCATGCTGGCGGCGGCGGACGTGACCGTCAACTTCGGCAGAAGCGGTACGTGGGGCAAGATGCTCAACGCCAACTATGTGCCCTTCCTTAACCCCGGTATTCAGGGCTTTGACAAGATGGTGCGCTACGCTACGCAGAGCCGCAGCGGCAAGCAGTGGCTGATGATGGCTGCCCGTGCGGCGGCACTGGGCATCGCGCCCAGTCTCATCAACGCCCTTCTCTACCATGACGATGAGGAGTGGGAGGAGCTGCGGGACAGCGACAAGGACACCAACTACATGTTCAAGCTGAAGGACGGCCTGTGGCTGAAGATCCCCAAGGGGCGCGAGCTGTCGGTGCTGGGCATTGCGGCGGATCGCGTAGGCGATGCGATCCGTGGTGAAGATGTGAACATCAGAGCCACGCTGAACACCATGGCCAATCAGGTGGCACCCGCCAACCCGCTGAAAACAAATATCTTGTCGGCGCTCATCGATACGCGGCTCTTTGACCCGTCTGACCCCGGACGGGCGTGGTACGGCGGCGACATCGAGGGACAGCGGCTGCAGAACTACGCGCCGGGTGAGCGCTACGACAGCTCCGCGGACGTGGTGTCCAAGGCTATCGGCGGTGCGCTGAATCTGAGCCCCAAAAAGCTGAACTACCTTGCAGATCAGTACACGGGCGTGGTGGGCGACATCGTGCTGCCCCTGCTGACGCCGCAGGCGGAGCGGGATATGTTCTCCAAAGCCTTTACGGTGGACAGCATCTCCAGCAACGAGCTGAGCAGCAAATTCTACGAGAAGTCCGACGAGCTCACCTATGCAAAGTACGGCGGCGACGCTGTGGCGGCGGTGGTAAGCCGCTACTGGAACAGCATCAGCTCCGACGTGTCGAAGCTGTACGGGGAGATCCGCGATGTGGAAAACTCCGACCTCTCCAACCGTGAAAAGAAGGCGCAGGTGCAGGAGCTGCAGCGGCAGATCAACGCCATCCAGCGTGAGGCTCTTGCCACCGTGGATCAGTACACGGCGGCGGTGGAGAGCAGCCTGTTCGGTGATGATGAGGATGCGGCGGACTTTGCCTACCGTGAGACAAACCGTGAGGTGCTTGGCGCTAAGTATGCGCTGGAAACCTACAACAAGGAAGTGTATGCCAAGGCGCAGGAAGCCGCCAAGAGCGGCGTGAGCTACGAGGCGTACTACGACTACTACTTCGCCACCAAAGATATTGAGAGCGACAAGGACGCCAGCGGCAAGGTTATTCCTGACAGTAAGCGGGATAAAACGCTGGCGGAGATCCACGCCATGGATCTGACGGTGGAGCAGAAAAATGCTCTCTACTTCGACAAGGGATACGCAGAGAGCAGATTGTACGAAGCACCGTGGTATACCATTCAGATGCCGCGGCTTTAAGGAAAGGAGGATAGCGGCGCAAAGTGGACAAGATCCCGTGGAATCGGGTGATTTTGGATGAGTACGTCTCTTTGGCACTCCTGACGGAGGAAGAAGAGAACATCATCCGCACCCGCGCCGCCGGATGGAGTCAAGTAAAACAGTGCCACACTTTTAGCATGTCCCCTTCTGCCCTTGCACGAAAAATAAAGAAGATGAAAACCAAATACGACTCGCTGATCCCTTACAGTGATAAGCTCCCTGTCAACATCGATTTTTGACAGGAAAGGGTGAGAAAAGCGAAAGAAAAACGACGGAAAGACGAGAGTTTTTCCGTCGTTTTTTGTTGCACTATAGAGGCAGAAGAAGGGCCCACTTCTACACAAAAAAATTTTATTACAAGGAGGATTTCAAAATGGACATCGAGAGAACTAATTTTGCCAGTAAGGGCGTGGCCGGTGCAGGTCTCGGCCTTGGCATCGCAGGTACTGCGCTGGGCGTCATGAACGGCGGCCTTGGCAACCTGCTGGGCGGCTTCGGCAACGGCTGGGGCGGCTGGAACAACGGCTACGGCTACGGCGCTCCCGTCATCGTCAGCGAGGGTGACCGCTGCGTCAACCGCTACGAGGCAGAGCAGAGCGCTCGTATCGCCCAGTTGGAGACTGAGGTGAAGCTGCGTGACGCCAACATCTACACCGATCAGAAGATGAACGACTTCCGCAACTACGTGGAGCGCCGCTTCGATCACGTCGAGCATGAGCTGGGCGATCAGAAGGCTTTCAACGCCGGCATTATGGGCCGCGTTGGCTGCATCGGCGATCAGGTCGCCGAGCTGATGGGCCTGACCAAGCGTGTCGTGCCCAATGGCTCTATCTGCCCCGGCTGGGGTGATGTGACCGTGAGCATCACGCCCGCAACCGATAGCACCACTACCGGCTAACAGCAAAAAGGGGCGGCTGTAGCCGCCCCTACTTTTTTTAAGGAGGAAATACTATGGTTACTATCGCACAGGTACAGCGCGGTGTCGCAGACTTCCTCGACAGAGAGGTCGTCCCGCAGCTGTCGGGCTTTGAGAAAATCGTTATCGGCACCGGCGGCGGCCTGATCGCTGCCAAGCTGCCGGAGCTGATGAATAAGATCGCAGATCACCCCATGCTGAGTGTTCTCGATCTGTACCGCAAAGAAACGGGTGAGCTGGATCTCGATGCCGTTTACGCGGCGGCAGAGCCTTACATCGGGGCAGAGCCTTTTGCTCTGAAGGTGCCCGTGGTGGGCATCACGCTGAAGATGGGCAGGCAGGAGATCCGCGACCTGTACAACTACATTAAGGGGGCTTAAACCATGAAGGAAATTAAAATTCTCGCGGATCACATTGAAGAGGAGCTTGAGGACGCGTGTGCCTACATCAAGCTGGCACATGAATACAAGGAGAGCAATCCGGAGATGGCCAACATCTTCTACCGCCTGTCCAACGATGAAATGACCCATCAGGACATGCTGCATAAGCAGGTCAAGGAGATCATCATGGACTATAAGCGCCAGCACGGTGAGCCGCCCGTGGCCATGGAGGCGGTGTATAATCACCTTCACGAGCGGTTCTTAGAGAAGGCTGCAAAAGTCGTCAATATGCAGAACATGTACAAGCGCTGACGGCGAGTGAAAATTTGAGAGTAAATTTGCGTTTTATTTTTCACTCGGTTCTTTCTAAATATGAAAAAAAGTTGCAAAAATGAAAAGCGCAAAAACGGCTCAAACCCGCATGAACAAAGGAAAACCCCGTAATCAAGCCGATTACGGGGTTTTCACTTTTTGGCGCAGTGGGAGGGATTCGAACCCTCGTGCCGCTTTTGACGACAACACGATTTCCAGTCGTGCTCGTTATGACCTCTTCGATACCACTGCATATTCAATTTGCTGCGCAACACAGCAACGATTATTATACCAAATATCTTCCGTTTGTCAATGGGTAAAAGCGGAAAATTTAGTCACAGTTTATTTACTTGCTTTATGGCATTGTGCATAGTATACTATAGATAAAGGAAAATCCCCACAAGGAGTGAGTCTATATCCATGATGATCGAAAAAAGCGGCAGTATCACCTTGCGTGAGATCTCCGTGCCCGAGCATATTCCCGCAGAACATAAAGAACTGGCAGCCGGCATGGTGCGTGTTAACCATCTCTACCGCAGCGCCCTCAAGGTGGCGGTGACACAGATGGAGATTTTGGACGAGGAGTTCGCAGGACTTTATGACCACTCCCCCATCCACCATATTGAGCACCGCATCAAGTCCTTAGACAGTATTATTGATAAGCTCCGCCGCCGCGGTCTTGCCCTAACCATCGACAATATCTACGCCCACATTCAGGATGTGGCGGGCATCCGCGTCATCTGCAATTATTTAGACGACATCCGCTATCTCCGCCGCCTGCTGACCCGTACCGAGTCTTTCAAGGTAATCCGCGAGGTAGACTACATCAAAGAGCCCAAGGAGTCGGGCTACCGCAGCCTCCACTTGGTGGTGGAGGTGCCCATCGTCATCTCCGAGGGTACGCTGAATCTGCCTGTGGAGATCCAGCTGCGTACCATCGCCATGGATATGTGGGCAAGTTTGGAGCATGAGCTGCGCTATAAGTCTGACCGCACCTTCGGCGAGCGGGAGCAGCAGCGTTTGCGGCTGTGCTCCGACGCCATCTTCGAGATCGACCGCGAGATGCAGAACATCTACTTGAATAAAGACCCCGAATACTGGGGAGAACACTTCGAAATGAACTGAAAATGCACAAAACCTCCCTCATCTGAGGGAGGTTTCTTCTTTTATACGATGACACCGAAAGCGGAGACGCCCAAGAGGCTCAGGGTGCCCATGATGATGCCCGCCAAGATGACGCCGCCTATGCAGGCTAACACGCTCTCCTTAAATCCCATGTCCAGCAAACTGGCGGCCAGTGTGCCCGTCCATGCGCCGGTACCGGGCAGTGGAATGCCCACGAACAGCAGCAGCGCCCAGAAAAGGCCACGGCCTGCCTTGGCCTTCAGCTTTTCGCCGCCCCGATGGCCTTTTTCAAGGCAGAAGGTGAAGAACTTGCCGATGACGGGCTTGTCGCAGCCCCACTCCAGCACCTTGCGGGCGAAGAAGTAGATGATGGGCACAGGCAGCATATTGCCCACGATGGCCACCACGAAGGTGAGCCACAGGGGCAGCCCGAAGATGACCCCGTAGGGCACCGCGCCGCGGAGCTCAATGAGGGGCACCATGGAGACGAGAAAGACGATCAAAATATGTTTCAGCATCGAAATGCTCCTTCGTCAATGAATTCTCCCTTAGTATACCCGAAAGAAGGGCCTTTGACAAGGGGAAGCATCATACGCCGTTGACAATATCGAGAAGGCAGCGGCATTTCTCTTCATCCAACCGAATCTGCACCCTGTCATCCTCCAAGAGGGCAGGATGATCGAAATCCAAGGGCAGATCACCGATGAAGTCGTGCCCCATGCCGCAGACCTCCGGGGAAACTGCGCCGTAAATCACTTTGCAGAGGGTGGCGGCAATGAGGAACGCGCCGTAAAACCCTGCGTGTTCTCCGTCGGTGTGGAAGAGGGAGATATCCTGTCGCTCCTGCCGTACCCGCTGCCAAAGGCGACCCACAGGGGCAAGGAGAGCATCGTTGTCTGCCGCCAGCTGCTGGCAGGTGTCGATCATCTTCTGCTGATTCTCGGGGAAGCGCTCCTCGGCCCATGTCATGAATACAATGGGCTTCACGCCGCAGCGGTGGCACAGGTCGATGATTTTCGCGCCGATGCGCAGCGTCACCTCGGCGGGCGGGTAAGGGTGCGCCGCCTGCTGAATAACGCAGTAATCATAGCCGCCGTACATGAGGTTGAAGCGCAGGGCGAAGTACTCCTTTTGATGCCAGTCCAAGTCGCGGTAGGAGTAGGCCAGCATAGTTACATGGGGCTTTTCCCCGCAGGTTTTCTCCCCGAAGCGGGCAAACAGCGCGGGCATATCGTGGAAATAGGTATGGCTGTTGCCTAAGAATAGTACGTTCATAACCTTCCCCCTTGCCGAAGTTGTGTGTTTCATATACACCCTTTTCACCGTGGACATTTTCTGATCTCTCTGAAACGGCACTTTTCTGCACTCATTATACAATAAGCATCACAAAACAACAAGAATCACCACGAAGGAATTTTTTGCATAAAAAGCGACCCGCACACTGCAGGTCGCTCTTTTCAACTGCGGTAGATTGCCGCCTTGTTCAGCTGATAATCCTCAGGCAGATCAAAGGGATACATCCCCTTAGGCAGATGCTTCCAGCGGAATCGTTTCAAATTCGCCGCGCCTGCGCCGGGGGTATCGGCGTAGCAGATCTCGCCGGAGAATTTGCAATAGGCGGCACGGAAAGAGGCGTTGGCCTTCACCACCACCAGATCGTATAAAATCGGTTCAATACCGAAATGGCGAAACAGCTGGGGATCGCCGGGCACAACAGGTGCTTCACACACCAACACATCCATATTGCCGAAGGTGATGACAGCCGCCTTTCCCACGAAGAAGGCCTCACCGCGATTCACAGGGCCTTCCCGCATGACTTTGCCGTCATGGAGTGAGCGCACCTTGCCCACTGCCACCAGCGGGCCGGGCACATCGGCGGTAAATTTCGCACCCAATGTGAACTGAGCACTGTTGCCCACGCCAACGGCGAAGGCCTGCGCCACCACCTCGGGGTCTTTGACGAACATGGCCGCACGCAGCTTGCTGCCACGCTCCTGTAAGCGCATGGCTACCGCCACACTGTCACCTACCGCGCCGCCGTTGGGGGAGTCGGCACTGTCCACCAAAATCACAGGCTTGGCGCTGCCCTTATCCTCGGCGCGGTCAATGACCTCGTCAATGCTCATCAAGTCGGGCCAATAGCCATCGCGATTGTCAAAGAACTTCTTTGCCAGTGCATCGGTGCAGCGCTTTGCCGTTTCGGCATCTTCTGCCACCGCTACCACCGCAGAGGAGATCTCAGGGATATCCATCCAAGGCTGGGTGTTGAACACAGTGAAGTCCAGCAGCGTCTTGTCCTCCACCATCTGCTTACCGCTGTCGATGACGCTCTTGAAAGGTTCTTTCAGGGAGCTATAGCCCACAGGGGGCGTCAGCACAGGGATCTGCACCGCCGCCATATAGGTGGACTTACCCTCCATCAGGCGCAGGCACATCTTCGCTGTGCGGCAGGCCGTCTCGTACAGATCCACATGGGGATAGGTCTGATGGCCGCACATCACATCGGCGTTCATCAGCATTGCCTCCGTCACGTTGGCATGGAGATCCAAAGACACCGTAATGGGGATCTCCTCCCCCAGCAGCTTGCGCAGATGTTTCAGCACCGTGCCGCAGGCGTCATTGTCGCTCTCGGTGCAGGTCGCACCGTGGAGCAGGGCGCACACGGCGTCAATACGGCCTGCCTCGGCAACACCACGGGTGATGCAATCCAGCACATAAGCAAGGACTTCATCACTGACTCGTCCGCCTGCCAGCGCAAAAACGAAGGCGGTGGGGATCAGCTCATAGCCTGCTTTTTCAAGGGTATCCACGATCCCGCAGGTAGCACAGGGTTGGCTCTTGCACAGAGCGAGGCCCTCCTCACCCTCGGCATAGCGGAAGGCGGCAAAATCCTTTTTTGTCAGCACGATAGGGTTGAACGTGTCGGTCTCCTCATGAAACTCGCAAATCAACACGCGCTTTTTCTTGCTCATTCCGACACCTCTTTCTTTCCGTTCATAGCCGTGAACAGGCTGTCAAGCCGCTCAAAAATAGATACATACAAGGGGAAATACTTCTCGTAAACAGCAACATTTTCAGGGATAGGCTCAAAGCTGCGCTCAATCTGCAAATGTTTGCTCACTTCGTTATAATCTCCACAAATACCCAAACCGATCAAGGCGTTGTAGGCCGTGCCCACAGCACCGGCGTGTTTGGTGGATTTCGGCACACGGACAGAGATGTTCAGCACATCTGCCAGCGTCTGCATCCAGATATCGCTCAAAGAACCGCCGCCGATGACATTGACAACGGTAGGGGCGGGATATCCCTTTTCCTTGCAGATATTTTCCGTACCATATCTCAGATGGTAACATACACCTTCCATAATGGCGCGGGTCATATGACGGCGATCGTGCTGAGGGCCGAGGTTAATGAAGGTACCTCTTACCTCCTCGCTCAGCAGGGGCGGCACATCACCGTAGAACCATGGGGTAGCAAACACACCCTCAGACCCGGCGGGAATGTCTTTGATCTGCTCATTGACATAATCGAAGACCTTGCCGCCCATCTCGTCCCATTCATGACCAAAGAAGCGACGCACCACCCAGTTCAGAGACAAACCGATGGCCTGCATGCCAAAGATTTTTACATCCCGCGCCTCGTCAAAAGGCGCAATGTAGAGTTCCTCGCCAACACGGGGCACAGTAAAGCCGACCCAGCCGGAGGATCCGAAATACATATGTACATCGCCCACATTACAGCAGCCTGCGCCGATGGTAATGGCCTTGATGTCCGTATCACCGCCAAAGACGGGGATTCCCTTTACCAAGCCCATCTCCTCTGCTGCCTGTTCCGTCACATAGCCCACCAGCTCCTCAGAAGCTACCGTACGAGGGAATTTCTCACGGGGAATGTCGGCAAAGGCGAAAATATCCTCATAAAGCTTGTCAAACTTCTCATCAGAAGATCGCACAAAGCAGTTGCTCAAGTCGATAGCAGCCACACCGGTGGCCTTCCACTTCAGGAAAGAGTTGACCTCTAAGATCATGTCGGCCTTCTCGATGATCTCCGGCTCGTTCTCCCGCAGCCACATCAGCTTGGACCAGTAATCAGCAGCATTGAACATCCCCTCGCCAAAGCGCTCGTTAAGGCGGCGCGCCTGATTGCCGGCTCTGGCATCGAGCCAAATGACGGCATTGCGCAGGACATTGCCATCCTTGTCAAGGGGGATCATGGCCTTCCACTGGGTGCCAAATGCCAAGCCCTTCACAGCCGTGGGGGCAACCTCTGCTTCTTTCAGCACCTGCTTCGTCACAGAGCACACTGCCTTCCAATACAGTTCCGGATCTTGCTCAGCCCAACTGGGATTGGGAATATACAGCGGATACTCAGCCGTTGCCGTATGAATAGCCTCACCTTGCATCGTAACCAGCGCAGCTTTCACGCCGCTGGTACCCAAATCGTATGCAAGTACAAAGTGCTGTTCGCTCATAGTTATACCTCTATCTTCGTTTCTGCTTCTTCTCCCTCATGCCTTGCGGAAATTCAACCCGTAGCAGGCATGGAGTGCCGAACCGGCAGGAAGCACGGACTCATCAGGATCAAAGTGGGGATTGTGAAGACCGTAAGCGGCGCCGTCTTTTAAACAGCCGATCCATGCAAACACCGTAGGCACATGCTCGCCATAGAAGGCAAAATCCTCGCTGCTCATGCTCACGGGGATATGGGAAATGACCTTCTCCTCTCCATACAGAGCCGAGAGGGCCTCACGGGCCTGTCGGGCACAATCAGCATGGTTGTTTACGCTGCCGGAAATAGGGCTGAAGGTCACCTCAGCCTCCACGCCGTACAGTGCAGCGCAGTTCTCGGCGATGGTGCAGATCTTGTGCATCACCAGTTCGCGGGTCTCACGGCTGAACCAGCGAATCGTACCGCCCAGTTCCCCGCTGTCGGGAATCACGTTCTTTGCCGTACCGCACTGGATGTAGCCCACCGTGACCGCCAAGGGTTCATCGCCCCGCACACAAAGTGCCTTGATCTGATGGATCTGATCGGTAATGGCCGTAACTACCGGAATGGGGTTTTTGCACCGCTCCGGCTGAGAACCGTGACCGCCAAGACCGGTCACGCGGATCACAAAGCTGTCGCCGCCGGCCATCACCGGGCCATCGGGAATAGCGATCTTTCCACGGGGCACGTCGGGCCAAATGTGGGCGCCATACACCGTGTCGGCACCATCCAGCACACCGCCTTCGATCATGTCCAAGGCACCGGCGCCGCACTCCTCTGCCGGTTGGAAAAGGAATCGCACCGTGTTGACTCGCTCCGGCACAGCGACAAGGATCTTCGCTGCACCGAGAAGCATGGCAATATGGCAATCGTGACCGCAGGCATGCATCATATCGGGGATCTGAGAGGCAAAGTCCAATCCCGTCTCTTCCTCCACAGGCAGCGCGTCAATATCGCTGCGCAGCACCACGGTGCTGCCTCCTTCTTTTGTTGCCTCCAGCGTCGCCAGCGTTCCCGTCGCGCCCACGGCGCGCCAGGGAATCCCCAGCTTGTCCAGCTCAGCACGGATAAACGCCGCCGTCTGATGCTCCTCACGGCCCAGCTCAGGGCAGCGATGGAGCTGGCGGCGCAGCGCCACAATATCCTCACCATATTGCTCCGCCAACTGACGGATCATTGTTTCATTCACGGTAAACACTTCCTTGTTTTTCACTTACGCCATACTCAATCGAGAGGATGGCAGCAACGAATCTGATGATTGGGGCCCACTTCCGTCATACCCAGACTGGGGCTAAGGCACTCCGGCGTTGCATAGGGACAGCGGGGTGCAAAGCGGCAGCCGGGAGCAGGATCAACAGGACTGGTGACCTCACCCTTAATGAGCTGGCGCTCCATCGTACGGCGGGCGGGATCAGGGATGGGCACAGCAGAGAGCAGCGCCTTGGTATAGGGATGACGGGGATGGGCAAACAGTTCCTCTTTGGGAGCCAGCTCCACTACCTCACCCAAATACATCACAGCGATAGCATGGGAGATATGCTTGACCACAGACAGGTCGTGGGTAATAAACATATAGGTGATGCCGCGCTCTTCCTGCACATCCATCATCAGGTTCAAGATCTGTGCCTGAATGGACACATCCAGTGCAGAAACAGGCTCATCGCACACCACAAACTTAGGGTCCATCACCAGCGCACGAGCCACGCCGATACGCTGGCGGCGGCCGCCGTCCAACTCATGGGGATAGGCGGTAGCCAGACGGGGTGCAAGACCCACCGTATCCATGATGGCCTCCACCTTCTCGCGCATCTCCGCCTTCGTACCCATGCGATTGGTTTTCAAAGGCTCGGCGATCAGGTTAAACACCGTCTGACGGGGATCAAGGCTGGAATAGGGATCCTGGAAGATGATCTGCATCTTCTGGCGGAAATCCTTGGACTTACCGCCGCGCTCAAGAATGTTTTTGCCATCAAAGAGGATCTGTCCGCTGGTGGCAGGGATAAGGTTGAGGATGCATCGCCCCAAAGTCGACTTTCCACAGCCGGACTCACCTACCACGCCAAGGGTCTCGCCCTCAGGAATAGAGAGATTTACATGGTCAACTGCATGGACGATACCGTTTTTTGTATCGAAATACTTGACGAGATCGACAGTTTCCAGCATAGTCTTTTTCATTCTGCAGCCTCCTTATTCTCCTGGGTAAACAGGTGGCATTTGAGCATATGTCCGTCCTCAGACACATGGATCGCGGCCCCCTTCTGCTTGCACAGTTCCGTACAATGGTTGCAGCGAGGGGAGAAATAGCAGCCCTCAGGAAGATCAGAGGGATCCGGTGTCATACCATAGATAGGCTCAAGGCGACGCTTATCAGAGGATAGATCCGGAATAGAACCAAACAGGCCCACCGTATAGGGGTGGTGGGGGCGAGTCTTATCAAAGACCTGATGCAGCGTACCATATTCCACGATCTCACCGGCATACATGATGGCCACCTTATCACAGGTCTCTGCCACAACGCCCAAATCGTGGGTAATCAGGATCATGGATGTGCCCAGTTTCTTCTGAATATCGTCGATCATGGCCAGCACCTGTGCCTGAATGGTCACATCCAGTGCAGTGGTAGGCTCATCGGCTAACAGCAGATCGGGCTCACAAGCCAGCGCCATAGCAATGACAATACGCTGCTTCATGCCGCCGGAAAACTGATGGGGGTAGCACACCTTACGGCTGGGATCGATACCTACGAGACCGAGGATCTCATCCACGCGCTCGTCGGGATGCTTGTTGCCGTGAAGCTGGAGAACCTCGGCGATCTGATCGCCCACGGTATACACAGGGTTGAGGGAGGTCATGGGGTCCTGGAAGATCATACTGATATGCATACCACGGATATCACGCATACGCTTTTCCGGCACCTGCAGCAGATCCTCACCCTTAAAGATGATCTCACCTTCATACACCTCGCCTACGCCCTTGGGAAGCAGGCCGAGGATGGACAGAGCCAGCGTAGTCTTACCGGCACCAGTCTCACCCACCAGACCGAGAGATTCACCCTTGTTCAGTTCAAGGGAAACACCATTGACGGCCATGACATCGTAGTCCAGCGTATGATACTTAACGCGAACGTCCTTCAATTCCAATAACTTGTTTTCCATTACTTCTTCCTCCGTGCGAACACCTTTTTCTTCATCTTGCGGTAACCACGCAGACGGGGATCCATCGCATCCTGCAGAGCGTCACCCAGCAGGTTGAAGGCGGTGGATGCGATCATGATGAAGAAACCGGGAATGGTGATCAGGTAGGGGTGCAGACGCATATACTCCTGCGCCTCAGACAGCATACGGCCCCACTCGGGAGCAGGTGCACGGACTCCGATGCCCAGATAGCCAATGCAGGCCGTGGACAAAATGCACAGAGCGAAACTCATTGTACAACGTACCATAATAGCACCAAAACTGTTAGGGAGTAAGTGAATAAGCATAATACGGAAAGGTCCTGCGCCCACGGAACGAGCTGCTTCCACATACTCGTTTTCCATGTTGATCATCAACTCAGAGCGGACAGTACGCACCAAGCTGGGCAGCAGGTAGACCACCAGTGCCAAAATGATATACACCGTCTCGTTGCCCAAAGCCACCACGATGCAGATGATCAGCAACGTGGAGGGAACGGCGAGGAACACATCGAGAATACGCATGATGATGGTGTCCACAATGCCTCCAAAATAAGCGGAGATGCCACCGATCACTATACTGAGCGCCGTGGCGATAAACACGGAGGAGAAAGAAATGATCAGCGTAATGCGCGTAGCATACAGCATACGGGCAAAGTAGTCGCGACCCAGCGAATCGGTGCCGAACCAATGCTCCTTACTGGGAGACTGGAGATCGTTCATGATATCCTGTGCAATGACCTGCGTCTCATAATCAAACAGCACATCTGCCAAGATCGAGATCAAAACGAAGATGCCAATGATGACCATGGACACCACAGCTACCTTGTTGCTGCGGAGAGAACGCCAAATATCGTAGGCGGCGCCATGATTCTTCTGCTTTTTCGTCTTAGCTTTAGTTTGCATCATTCAGCGCCTCCTTTCTGGCCTTGGCCACTTTTTTCTTGCCGACATACTTCGCTCTCAGACGAGGATCGAGGTAGGCATACAGCAAGTCCACCAACAGGTTCACGATGACAGAGAAGGTGGCCAGAATAATCACACAGCCGGATAGCATAGGTACATCATTGTTGGAAATAGAGCGGACGATACACGTACCCAGACCTTGAATAGCGTAGACATTCTCCACAAAGACAGTACCACCCATGAGGATGCTGAAGTTAACGCCCAAGGTGGTGGTAACGGAGATCAGAGAGTTACGAAGGGCATGCTTAAAGATAACGCTGCCCTCCTTGGCACCCTTGGCCCGTGCGGTACGGATATAGTCCTTACGCATCTCATCCAGCATGGAGGAGCGTGACATACGCACCGTCAAGCCAATGGTGTTGGCCGCTGTACCGATCACCGGCATAATATAGGCTTTCCATGTATCCAATCCTGTTGCCGGCAGCCAGTGAAGTTTTAAGGTAAAGAGCATGGCTGCCATATTACATAGCCAGAACACTGGAATACAGGCAAGGATCATAGCGATAATCGTAAGTACACGGTCTGCCAGTGAATATTGCTTTACCGCCGATAGGATACCGATTGGCAAACCGGTTATAAACGCGACAACAAGGGCATAGACGCAAACCTTTAGTGTCTGCGGCAGTGCCGACATGATTCTATCGTTAACAGACTCACCACCGACCCAGGATTTACCGAAGTCCAGCTTGATCAAGCCCTTAACATAATTGAAATAGCGCACAAAGAAGGGGTCATTGAGTCCCAAAGACTCGTTATATGCATCAACAGCTTCCTGCGTTGCATTCAGACCCAAATACACACGACCCGGATCTCCGGGTTTCAGGCTCATCAGCGCAAAGACCAACAGCGTAACACCGAGAATGATCGGAATCAGCCATAATAAGCGCTTAAGGATATATCTCCACATAGGGACCTCCTACAACAAGAAAAGGGGGCGGGGCAGAACAGGTTCTGCCCCGCCTTTCTGGTTCAAATAAGGATAGGGTTATCTCTTTTCCGAAAAGTCAGATTACTTCCAGTACATGCCGGCGATATCATAGCCGCAGCCGGAGGGAGTGGGAACGTACAGGTCAGCATTGTAACCATAGATGGCGTTCTCCATGAACAGGCCCAGATAGGGCAGGTCAGCCTCACAGAAATCAGCGAACTCGGTCAGCGCAGCGGTACGATCAGCACCGGAGACGGAGAAAGCGGCGCTCATCAGATCGAAACTGGTGGAATCGGAATCGAAGTTGAAGTGCAGGGCAGCAGCGGGATCATACAGGTTGATGAAGCCGGTCAGGTCGTTGATCAGGTTACCGAAGGTCATGAAGCCCATCTGATAATCGCCCTTGATCATGCTGTCGACCCAGATGGAAGCATCGATCTCGGTAATGGTAACATTGATGCCCAGCTCAGCCAGATTACTCTGCACGATAGCGGCAGCCTTGCTGAACATAACGGGGGTCTTCAGCTCAACATCGAAGCCGTTGGGATAGCCGGAAGCAGCCATAAACTCCTTGGCCTTCTCAAGATCCACAGCGGGAGCATCGTGACCGGGGATGTAGTCGTCGCCGAAGTACTCAGCGGTGAAGACGTTGCCGCCGGGAACACCGGTGGTGCTGACCTTAGCGATAGCAGCACGATCCAGTGCCAGGTTCATGGCCTGACGGACGTTGACATCGTCCAACTCGGGCATGGCGAAGTTCAGGCACAGCATACCGGCAGTTGCCTGATCGGCAGCGATGGTAGCCAGCTTGTCATTGGTAGCGATGGTCTCCACAGAGGTGATACCGATGGTGGAAGCCATGTACATGAAGTCGATCTCACCGGACTCCAGAGCCACCAGAGCAGAGTTCTCATCTGCGATGAACTCGTAGTCAACGGTCTTGATAGCCACGTTCTCTGCGTTATACCAATAGGGGTTGGCCTCGAGGACCATATCCTGACCCAGCTCCCACTTAGCCAGAGCATAGGGGCCGGAGTAAGCGGTAGCGCCGCGGGCGATGTCAGTGGCCTCCATGGAACCAGCGGGAACAACACCGGTATGGTAGGTGGTCAAGAATTTCAGCATGGAGGAGTTGGAGCTCTTCAGATTCAGAACCAAGGTCTTGGCATCGGGAGCTTCCATGGAAGCAATGGGGGCCATGTAGGTGTTGGCCTTGGCAGAATCGGTGCTGAAGGTGTAGATAAAGTCATCAGCGGTGATGTCGGAACCGTCAGAGAACTTGGCGTTCTCGCGGATCTTGAAGGTGATCTGCGTGAAGTCATCGTTCCACTCCCAGCTCTCAGCCAGCTCACCAACGACCTCAGACTTGTCGTTGAAAGTAACCAGCTTGCCGTAGATCTGATCGCAGATGAAACCACCCAAAACGGTACCATCATTCTGCAGATCCACGCTGGTGGGCTCGTTCTTAATCTGGAAACGGATGGTGTCCTTCACACCATCATCGGCAGCACCGTCATCGGCAGGAGCCTTCTCGCCGCAAGCGACCAAAGACAGAGCCATAACGAGAGCCAGGATCAGTGCCAGAAACTTTTTCATCGTATGTTCCTCCTAATTGATATTTTATGCCGGCGTTTTACATTCGCCGAGCAACTCTTGCCAACTATTCTGACATCTGTTGACACCAACACTGTAACACAACTGTCCCAATCGGTCAATCCACTATTTTATTTTCTTGTATTATGTCAATATTTTACCAATTATTTTGTCATATTTGTCCAATGGAAGGCATCAATGTGCCATTTCCCCACTTTTTAGGTATATATCTCGTTGCAATTTCACTCAGTTTGTGATACAGTAGTAACCGAATCAGAGGAGGTGGGTTCATGCAGACGAGCGAACGGCACGACATTATTTTGCAAAAACTTTCCAGCCAGGAAATGGTCACGATCCAAGAGTTGGCGGACATGTTTGATATTTCTATCAGAACGGTACGCCGAGATTTGGATTATTTGGAAAAAGAACGTCTTATTAAGAAGGTTTATGGCGGCGCTATCCTTTTCAACCGTCCTACCAACGGCACAAGAAGTTTTGACGTCCGCACAAAGGAACACCTTTCCGAAAAGGCTGCGATCGGGCAAAAATGCGCCGAGCTAATCAACGACGGTGACTCCCTGTATCTAGGTCCTGGCACCACCGTGCGCCAAGTGGCTGTCCACCTGCGCGAGCACAAGAACCTTACTGTGCTGACCGACTCGCTGTATGTAGCAAATGAGCTTCTGGACACTGACACAGAGATCTACTTTATGGGCGGCTGTATCTACAACCGCGGTGCACACCTCTCCTCCATCATCCCGCCGGATGCGTGGGACTTCTTTCATCCCAACAAAGCCATTATCGGTGTTAGTGGCATCAACGCCAATTATGGTGTTACCGACTTTCACCCCCGTGAATCCGCCATGCTGCGCAGCATCATCGACCGCGCCGTCAATGTTTTGGTCGTAGCCGATAACAGCAAATTTGGTTTAATCGGTCCCTGCGCCACCTGTTCCCTTTCTCGTATCAATCGGATCATCACCGGCATTCACGGACGAGAAGATATCCTGAAAGACTTTGAGCCCTATCGTCACAAATTCCTTTTTGCCGATAACTATATCCCCGATAACTCCGAACTTGTTGGAAATTTCGAGGCCTTTGCAGAAGAATAGTACGTTCTTCCAATAGTCACTTAAATCTTAACAAGTATAGAAAACATCCCCTTCGGCCTCAACCGAAGAGGATGTTTTTTCAAATCTACCCAAATAATTCAAACTACTGCAAAACAAGTGAATTGTCAAACTAAGTGCAACACTGATTGAGTTCGAGTTCCCACAAATCAGCGGCAGAAGACCAATTTAATACTTTGCGAGGCCTGGCGTTAATTAACGCCAGGTTTCGTTTTAGCGTAGCTGGAGCAACCCGAGAA
>JAFQTS010000028.1 GCA_017408915.1 Oscillospiraceae bacterium
CTGCATGTCGAGGCCGCTGCCGCCGCGGAGACTCTCCAGCGCGGCAACCATCGCGTACAACCCCTTGGGGTGAGCCGCCTAAAGGCCCCCTTGTGTAAAGGGGGCTGGCTCGCCGACAGGCGAGACTGGGGGATTGACACAAGAAACCGCGCCGCCCCTTGTGTTGACGGGCGACCACACGGGGTCGCCCCTACACCACCACAAGATTCCCCCATCCCCCGCAAAAAACTATTGGCAAGGTGCGCACACTTGGTGTATAATACAAAGTTAAGAAATCATCATCCCAAAGGAGCAACCATCTTATGGAACAGACTCGGTATTTCGGCTATCTCTGCCCCAAGTGCGGCGTGGGCGTCATCGCAGGCCGTACCACCTTCTCCTTGCAGGCCGCCGCGGCCCGCATCCAGTGCGAATGCGGCGAAAGTGAACTGCGTGTGGAGACGGACGGCGTGAAATTCCGCCTGTGGGTGCCCTGCGGCCTCTGCGGCAAGGAGCATCAAGCGGAACTCTCTGCCGATGCCCTGCTGACAGGCCGCGGCGTAGGCCTCGCCTGCCCCGAAACGGGCAACCTCACCTGCTACTGCGGCGAGGAAGCAGAAGTCCGCCGCTCTTTGGAAACGCTCGCTCTCACCGCCGCCAAGGATAAGGAGGACACGGGCGAGAGCTTCACCGACAACGTCATCATGTACGAGTTCCTCTCGGAGCTTCGCGACATCGCTTCCCGTGACGGCATCTCCTGCACCTGCGGCTCCCACCGCTACGGCATGAAAGTCCGCCGCGCAGGGGTGGATTTGACCTGCGCTGACTGCGGCGGCACGCTCCGTCTCAGCGCCGCCACCGACGAGGATTTGGACAACCTCTGCTGTCACATGACGCTGACCATCCGCGGTCGGGAGGGCTAAAAAATGGTATCCTTCCTTGCCAAAATTTTCCTCAAAAACCGTGATGATTTGACCGACAGCGCCGTGCGCAGAGCATGGGGAACCCTGTGCGGCTTCGTGGGGGTGGCTCTCAATCTCCTGCTCTGCGCCGCCAAGCTGTTGGCAGGCTCTTTGAGCGGCTCTATCGCCATCACCGCCGACGCTTTCAATAACCTCTCCGATGCCCTCTCCTCCGTGGTGACCCTCCTCGGCTTCCGCCTTGCGGGGAAGAAGCCCGACCCCGACCATCCCTTCGGTCACGGGCGCATGGAGTACGTGTCGGGTCTTGTGGTGGCGGGTCTCATTTTGATGATGGGCGTGGAGCTTCTCCGCACCTCTTTCGATAAAATTCTCCACCCCGAGGCCGTCACCTTCTCCCCCGTCGCCGCCGCCATTCTGGTGCTGTCGGTGCTGGTGAAGGTCTACATGGCCTACTATAACCGCGCCGTGGGCAAGAAAATCAACTCCTCCGCCATGGTGGCCACGGCACGGGACAGCCTCTGCGACACCATCTCCACCATCGCTGTACTTCTCTCCATGGTGGCGACCCTCTTCACCGACCTGCCCTTGGACGGCTATGTGGGTCTCCTCGTGGCTCTCTTCATCCTCTATGCCGCTGTGCAGGCCGCTAAGGAGACCATCTCTCCCCTGCTGGGTCAAGCACCCGAGGAGGAGTTCGTCCACAAAATCGAGGAGTTGGTGCTCTCTCACGAGGGGGTACTGGGCATCCACGACTTGGTGGTGCACGACTACGGCCCAGGGCGGTGCATCATCTCCCTCCACGCCGAGGTCAGTGCCGCAGGGAATGTCATGGAAATCCACGACATGATTGACAATATTGAAACGGAACTTTCTGAAGCCCTCCACTGCGAGGCGGTCATCCACATGGACCCCATCGCCGACGATGACACGGAGACCCAGCGCCTGCGCATGGCGGTCAGCGCCTTGGTGCAAAATATCGACCCCCGTTTGACCATCCACGATTTCCGCATGGTGGCGGGCCCCACCCACACCAATTTGATTTTCGATGCCGTCGTCCCCTTCGAGGTGGCGCTTGACCGCGAAGAACTGCGCCACCGCATCGCCACCGCCGTCCGCACCCTCGACGGCGGCAACTACTTCGCCGTAGTGAAGGTGGAAAATTCCTACGTTTAAGGGAAATCCTCGGTAGAATCCGTAGGGCGGGGTGCCCACACCCCGCCGCCGTCTACGGTCGCACCCCTTGTGTTGCCGAAACTAAAGCCTCCCTTGTGTAAAGGGCAAGACTCTCCCCAGCGGGGAGAGGTGGCTGTCCGAAGGACAGACGGAGAGGGGGGAGGTACGGTGTCGCCGCCAACGGCGGTGACGGAGGGATTGTCCTATTTTGTGTCAACCCCTCAGTCAGCCTTACGGCTGACAGCTCCCCTTACACAGGGGAGCCTTTGGTGCAGTGCACCTCAAAAACTACCCAAAAAGGAGGCACATCTATGACACCCATCGACCAACTCCGCGCTATGGTTGCCGAGAGCAACTACATCGTCTTTTTTGGCGGCGCGGGCGTGTCCACCGAGTCGGGCATCCCCGATTTCCGCAGTGTGGATGGCCTGTATAACCAAAAATACCCCGTGCCTCCCGAGACCATGCTGAGCCACAGCTACTATGAAGCCCACACCGAGGAGTTCTACCGCTTCTACCGCGACAAGATGCTTGCCCCCGACGCCCTGCCCAACAAGGCCCACCTGTGGCTTGCCCAGCAGGAAAAAAATGGCAAGGTCAAGGCCGTCATCACACAGAATATTGACGGACTCCACCAAAAGGCGGGCTCGCAGGAAGTCTTGGAGCTCCACGGCAGCGTATGGCGCAACTACTGCCGCCGCTGCCGCACCTTCTACGGTCTCGATGCCATCACCGAATCCACGGGCGTGCCCCGCTGCACCTGCGGCGGCGTCATTAAGCCCGATGTGGTGCTGTATGAGGAGGGCTTGGACGAAGATGTCCTTGACCGCTCTGTGATGCACCTGCGGAAAGCGGACATGCTCATTATCGGCGGCACTTCCCTCGCCGTCTACCCTGCCGCAGGGCTCATCCACTATTTCCGCGGCAAGCACGTGGTGGTCATCAACAAGGGCGCCACCGCCCGTGACGTAGGCGCAAGCCTCACCATCGACGGCGCGATAGGTGAGGTCTTGTCGCAGATTTGAGTTGGCAGTTAGGGTGCGCCGCAGGCGCCTTGGCTCCCCTTGTCAGGGGAGCTGGCTCGCGAAGCGAGACTGAGGGGTAGTCGTTCTCTCCCTCCGTCTTTTGCCTTCGGCAAAATCCACCTCCCTCGTCAGAGGGAGGCAAGGGCGCTCCGCGCCGCCCCCTACAACATTACAAGACCCGCACCCCAACTATTCATCATTCATCATTCATTATTAATTATTAATTATATAAACATAAAGGAGGTTTCCCCATGAAGTACACCGAAATGACCCTCGCGGAGCGTCAAGGCGCTTACGCCGCCGAGAAGGCCCGTTTTGAAGAGCTGAAAAGCCTCGGTCTCAAGCT
This sequence comes from Oscillospiraceae bacterium, assembly GCA_017408915.1. Classification (GTDB taxonomy): domain Bacteria; phylum Bacillota; class Clostridia; order Oscillospirales; family Oscillospiraceae; genus Vescimonas. Next base: position 3,447 of record JAFQTS010000028.1, read on the forward strand.
CAATATGGCCCGCGGCAAGCCCGGCACGGAGCAGCTGGACATCGTGATGGACATTTTCTCCGTCCTGCCCACCAACGCCGACTATATCTCCAGCGGCATCGACAGCCGCAACTACGGCGAACTCTCCGGCATCCCCGAGGCAAAGGTGCTGTTCGCCGACATTTTGGGCTGCAAGCCCTCTCAGGTCTTCGTGGGCGGCAACGCCAGCCTCCAGCTGATGTACGATGCCATCTCCAAGGCCTACACCCACGGCCTCAAGCGCAGTGTCCGTAAGTGGAGCGAAGAGCCTGTGGTGAAATGGCTCTGCCCCGCCCCCGGCTATGACCGTCACTTCAAGGTCAGCGAGACCTTCGGCATGGAGCTCATCACCATCCCCATGACGGCAGAAGGCCCCGATATGGACGCGGTGGAAGAGTGGATTCAGGACCCCGCCGTGAAGGGTATGTGGAACGTACCCAAGTACTCCAACCCTCAGGGCATCGTCTACTCCGACGCCGTCATCGAGCGCATCGCCGCCATGAAGCCCGCCGCACCCGACTTCATGCTCATGTGGGATAACGCCTACTGCATCCACGAGTTCGCCTCTGACTTCGTCCCCTTCCCCGACATTATTTCCCTCTGCGAGAAGTTCGGCAACGACCATATGTGCTACGAGTTCGCCTCCACCTCCAAGGTCACCTTCCCCGGCGCAGGCGTAGGCGTCATGGCCGCCAGTGAGGAGAACATCGCCTACTTTACCAAGCTCATGTCCATTCAGACCATCGGCTTTGATAAAATCAACCAGCTGCGCCACGTCCGCTACCTCAAGGACAAGGAAACGACCCTCGCCCTTATGAAGCGCCACGCCGAAATTCTCCGCCCCAAGTTTGAAGCCGTTCTCCACGGCCTCGACACGGAGATCGCCCCCTTGGGCATCGCCTCTTGGGAGCGCCCCGTAGGCGGCTACTTCGTCTCTCTCGACGGCATGGAGGGCACGGCAAAGCGCACGCTGGCTCTCTGCGCCGAAGCAGGCGTCACCATGACGGGTGCAGGCGCCACCTTCCCCTACGGCGTTGACCCCGCCGACCGCAATATCCGCATCGCCCCCACCCTGCCTCCCGTTGAGGAGCTGAAGCAGGCAGTGGATGTCCTGTGCACCTGCCTTAAATTGGCAACACTGGAAAAATTAGGGGTCTAATCACTTTCGACACAAGGAGCGATCACCATGGCAGAAAAACTCACGCCCCGCAAGCAGCAGGCACTGGAAATGCGCCAGAAAATCCAAACGGTGGCATTGGATCTCTTTGACCGCCACGGCTTTGAGAACGTGTCCGTAGAGATGATCGCACAGGCGGTAGGCTGCAGCGTTGGAAACATTTACCATTATTATAAGAGTAAGGATGAGTTGGCGCTGCAGGTGACCGACCATGTGGACAACGCCTACCTCTCCTATCTGCGGGAGTATGAGGCACAGGTAGGTGTGCCCGCCATGGACAAGCTCATCGACTTTGTGGGGAAGGCGCTGCGTACCAGTGCCGAAGATCCGGTGCTGTACAAGGCGTTCATTCAGGCCATGAAGTACCCCGAGCAGGGCGCGCTGCGCTACAGTCCCAAGCGCGTCTACTACGATGTGCTGCGCCGACTGGTGGTTTCCTGCCGCAGCGAGGGGGATCTCCCCGTCCACTGTAACGTGGATCAGATCGTGGAATATTTGGTGACGATCCACCGCGGCGTACTGCTGGAATGGCGCATCTACGAGGGGACATTCCCCTTGGAGGAGCTGGGACGGAATATTGTAAAAGCCATGCTGCGGGGGTTAAAGTAAAGAGCTTAAAGGGGGGATTTTATCCCCCCTTTTCTTGTCCTCCACGATCTTCTTGACATTTCGTAGGGGCCGATGCCCACATCGGCCCGCCGTCTACCGACAGACTACCGAAGATTGCACGGGTCGATGTCCCCCAAGGGGACTTCCGTTGGGCGTGGGCATCGACCCCTACAACCGTTGGTTGAAAACCTCCTCAAACCCTGTAGGGGCGGACGCCCCTGTCCGCCCGCCGTTCACCGCGGCACACCCCAAAAACTTCCTCCCAAACATTGTTAAAAAAAGGACATTTGGCTGATTTGTCAGCCCAAATGTCCTTTTTTTGTTCACTCTGCCGATTTGTCTATACACCCCCGAAAATCCGTTGACAAACCCTTTTCCCAGTGGGATAATTAGGGTAGTTCACCAAATCATTCGGTGAAATATTCGGTGTTTCACCTTAAAAGAAAGGGGCAGCTGCCTATGAAAGTGTTAGTCGTCAATCCCGGTGCTACCAGCACGAAGATCGCCGTTTTTGAGGAGACCGAGCAGCTTTTCAAGCTGGGCATCGACCACAGCGCAGAGGAGCTTGACCGCTTCGAGCGTGTTTTCGATCAGGCCGATTATCGCCGCGATGCCATCTTGACCGCCGTCAACGAGGCGGGCTACCAGCTGTCCGATTTCGATGCCGTCTGCGGTCGCGGCGGCCTCTATCGCCCCATCCCCAGCGGCACATACGCCGTGTCCGACGCCGTCCTCGCCGATGTGGAGGCCGCCCCCTACGGTGAGCATCCCTCCAACTTGGGCGCTTACATCGCCCGCCGCCTCGCCGACATGGTGGGCATCCCCTCCTTCTTCGTTGACCCCGTGTGCGTGGATGAGATGACGGAGATCGCCCATTACACCGGCTTCGCCCCCTTCCGCCGCCTGTGCCAGTTCCATGCCCTGAACCACAAGAGCATCGGCCGCAAGGCCGCCGAGAAGCTGGGCAAGAAGTATGAAGAGGTCAACCTCATCGTCTGCCATCTCGGCGGCGGCGTCAGCGTGGGCGCCCATGAGAAGGGCCGCGTGGTGGACGTGTGCAACGTGAAGGACGAGGGTGCTATGGGTCTTGACCGCGCCGGCGGCCTGCCCACCAACCAGCTCATTAACTACTGCTTCTCCGGCGTCACCAAGGACGAGGCCAAGAAGGTTCTCGGTCGCCGCGCAGGTATGTTCTCCTATTTGGGCACTACCGACTTCCGCGTCATCTGCGCCAACGTGGTGGCAGGGGATGAAAAGTCCGTGGAGGCCTACAAGGCACTGGTCTATCAGCTTGCCAAGGACATCGGTGCTATGTCCACGGTGCTGAAGGGCAAGGTGGATGCCATCGTCTACACCGGCGGCATGGCCTATGAGGATTTCTTCTGCGAGGATATTACGGAGTACGTGGGTCACATCGCCCCCATCGTCCGTCTCGCAGGCGAAGAGGAGATGCGCTCTCTCGCCGAAGGCGCTCTGCGCGTGCTGCATGGTGAGCAGGAAGCAAGTGTGTATTGATTTTGCAAGGCAAAATCAATAAGTAACAGTTAACAATTAACAATTAACAGTTATAACGCCCGAAGGGCCTTGCCTCCCTCTGACGAGGGAGGTGGCACGGCGCAAGCCGTGACGGAGGGAGAGAACGACTACCCCTCAGTCTCGCCTGTCGGCGAGCCAGCTCCTCCCCCCTCTCTGTCATGCTGCGCATGACATCTCTCCCCGCTGGGGAGAGTCTTGCCCCTGACAAGGGGAGCCAAGGGCGCTGTCGCGCCGCAACACTCCCGTTTTCAATTAAATATCAAATATAAGAGGAACAAAAAGTAAAAGCAGAAAGGTGGAATTCAACATGAAACATCTGATGTCCGGCAACGAGGCTACCGCACGCGGCGTCTATGAAGCCGGTATCAAGGTCTGCTCGGCCTACCCCGGTACGCCCAGCACCGAGATCCTTGAAAACCTGCCCCAGTATGGCGAGGATGTCTACTGCGAGTGGGCTCCCAACGAGAAGGTAGGTACGGAAGTGGCCTACGGCGCCTCCGTGGCCGGCTCCCGCGCGCTGACCACCATGAAGATGGTGGGTCTCAACGTGGCTGCCGACCCCCTGTTCACCGCAGCCTACATGGGCGTTGGCGGCGGCTACGTCATCGTCACCGCCGATGACCCCAGCTGCCACTCCTCTCAGAACGAGCAGGACAACCGTCACTATGCCCGTTTTGCCAAGGTGGCCATGGTGGAGCCCAGCGATCCTCAGGAGTGCAAGGACTTCGTGAAGCTGGCCTGCGAGATCTCCGAGGAGTTCGACACCCCCGTGCTGTACCGCACCACCACCCGCGTGTGCCATTCCAAGGGCCTCGTGGAGTTCGGTGAGCGCACCGAGGTGACCCCCAAGCCCTATGCCCGCAACACCCGCAAGTTCATCTGCGCCCCCGCCAACGCTTTCCAGAACCACCCCCTCGTTGAGGAGCGTTTGAAGAAGCTGGAGGAGTACGGCTGCACCCGCGCCCTTGAAAACGGCCTCAACAAGATGGAGCTGGGCGACGGCAAGGTGGGCGTTGTCACCGCTGCCATTTCCTACCAGTACGCCAAGGAAGTGTTCCCCGAGGGTACTTCCTTCCTGAAGCTGGGTCTGACCTACCCCCTGCCCATGGATCTCATCCGCGACTTCGCCTCCAAGGTGGAGACCCTCTATGTCGTGGAAGAGCTTGAGCCCTTCATGGAGAACGAGATGAAGGCCGCCGGCATCGCCTGCTCCGGTAAGGACAAGACCGGCGTTATGTACGAGCTGAACACCCAGCTTGTCCGCGAGCGCATGCTGGGCGAGAAGCCCAACTTCAAGACCGTGGATGACATCGCCGTTGCCAAGCGTCCTCCCGCCCTGTGCCCCGGCTGCCCCCATCGCGGCTTCTTCTACACCCTTTCCAAGAACAAGAACTACGTGGTCACCGGCGACATCGGCTGCTACACCCTCGGCTTTGCACCTCCTCTGAACTGCATGGACGTGTGCATCTGCATGGGCGGCGGCTTCTCCGCCGGTATGGGTATGGCCAAGTCCTTCGAGCGCGAGGGCGTCACCGATAAGGTGGTCTTCGGCGTGGTGGGCGACTCCACCTTCTTCCACTCCGGCATGACCGGCGCTGCCGAGATCCTGTATAACGGCGGCAACATGATCCCCTGCGTGCTGGATAACCGCATCACCGGTATGACCGGCCATCAGGAGAACCCCGGCACGGGCTACACCCTCATGGGTAAGGAAGCCCCCATGCTGAACATCGAGAAGATCTTCGAGGCTTACGGCTACGCTCCCGTGTTCACCGTGGATCCTCAGGATCTCAAGGCCATGAAGGAGACGGTGGACGCCGCTGTTGCCGCTCTGAAGGCAGGTCAGCATCCCGCCATCGTCACCCGCCGTCCCTGCCTGCTCATCAAGCGCATCAAGCAGCCCAAGGCCATGTGCGTGGTCAACGCCGACAAGTGCAAGTCCTGCAAGAGCTGCCTGAAGGTGGGCTGCCCCGCCATCTCCATGGAGAATGGCAAGGCCTTCATCGACCGCACCCAGTGCGTGGGCTGCACCGTCTGCGCTCAGGCATGCCCCTTTGACGCTATCGAAATGGAGGAGAACTAAAATGGCAAAAGTGAAATCTGCCCTGTTGGTGGGCGTGGGTGGTCAGGGTGCCATCCTCATCTCCAAGATCATGTCCAACGGCTTTATGAAGGCCGGTTACGATGTTAAGCAGAGCGAAGTCCACGGTATGGCACAGCGCGGCGGCAGCGTTTCTACGCAGGTTCGCTGGGGCGAGAAGGTCTACGGCCCCGTGTTCGGTCGTGGTGAGGCTGACATTATGGTGGCTCTGGAAAAGATGGAGGCCGTCCGTTATGCCGAGTTCCTCAACCCCGACACCGGCGTTGCCGTCATCAATGACTACGCCATCAAGTCCACCACCATCGCCTCCGGCGCCGAGGAGTATCCCGAGGGCTGCATCGAGGCTATGGCAAAGAACTTCAACACCATCGCCATCCCCGCCAGCGACATCGCCATCGAACTTGGCAACGCCAAGTGCATGAACGTGGTGCTGTTCGGTGCCATGTGCGATTCTCTGGGCTGCCCCGAGATCGACTGGGAGCAGGTGGTGGCCGAGACCGTCCCCGAGAAGGTGCGTGAGCTGAACCTGAAGGCTTTCCGCGCAGGCCGCGAGGCTGCCAAGGCTTCCAAGTAAAAGACTCTCCTTGCAAACGTATTTTCCGGTTGCGTTTGCTGTTTCTATGAAAGAAGATGCACCCGCAAGGGTGCATCTTCTTTTGTGTTATGGGGCGCGGCACGTGGTAGACCCTGTAGGGGGCGGCGCTTGTCGACGCCCCGCCGCGTCTATCGGAGTGCTGTCGTATGTTGCGCGGGGCGTTGTAAACACCGCCCCCTACACCATCGCAAGAAACCCTCCCTAGACCTTGTAGGGGCGATTATCAATCGCCCGCGGCGCGCAGCGCCCTTGGCTCCCCTTGTCAGGGGAGCTGTCAGCCGCAAGGCTGACTGAGGGGTAGTCGTTCTCTCCCTCCGTCACGGCTTGCGCCGTGCCACCTCCCTCGTCAGAGGGAGGCAAGGCCCTTCGGGCGTTATACCTGTTACCTGTTAACTGTTACTTGTTCCTTGAAGCAAAAAAGAGCCCCTTCGGGCTCTTTTTTTACTTCATCACAGGGCTCGTACGATACTCCTCGCCGCAGGGGGACAGCTTCTCGCGGCACAATCCGTAGAGGTCGGTGTACCGCCCCTCCTGCTCCATGAGCCGCGCCGCCGCGCCACCCAAAACCGCCGCGTCCGCCGCCTTGGTCAGCACGGGAACGCCCCTGTCCTGCATCTGCCGCAACAGCTGCCGCCCCTTCTCATTTGCCGCCAATACGCGGGCGTAGGGTGGCGTCTCCGTCTCGCGGACAAGCCCCAGCCACGAGGCCATGACCATCCGCCGCAGCCGCGCCGCCGTATATCGCTTCGTCTTGGCAAGGAACAAAATCTCCTCCAAGTCACGCCCCTGCCGACAGGCATCGTGGAGCCGCCGATACAGCCCCTCGCCGCCCCCATCGTAAGGGGCGAGGTCGTCAGGGCCGCACTTACGCAGATGTGCCAAAATCGCCCGCTGGGCGTAGCCCACATCTGCCGCCGTCCCCTGCTGCACCTCCCAGCAGAGGGCATCGGCCATCACCGTGGGAAGAAACTGGCAGCCACGCTGCAATTTCCCCTCCCACACAAGGCGGCGGACATAGGAGCCCGAGGCGATACCGCCCTCGGCCTCCCCATCGTGCATGGCGCCTACCCGCTGCACTGCCATGGGGGTCATCGCCGCCCCCAGCTCACGGGCGGCGCGGAGATATTCCACCGCCAACGTGTCGTTGGGCTGGCTCAGCACCGAGGCCGCCACATCTCCCAGCATCTGCCCCACCGCCTGCTGCCGCGCAGCAGCGAAGGTGATGCCCCCATCGAGAAACCGCCGCAGCAGCCAGTCGTACTCCGATGCCGAAAAACTCTCCGCCACCTGCTGCAGCAGCGCCGTATCCCCACGCTCACTGCCGAAGGCGATGTGGTCGCAACCCGCCATCTGCAGCAGGGAAACGCCGCCGCGGGCGAAAATCTCCGCCGTCGCCATAGCCCACGGGGTGGGCACTTCCAGCACCAAGTCCGCGCCGCAGTCCACCGCCGCCGCCGCACGCAGGTGCTTGCGGATAAGGGCAGGCTCACCACGCTGGACGAAGTTACCCGACATGGCGCAGACGATGGTGTCCGCGCCCCCTTTCCGCACCTGCTGCAAAAGGTGCTGATGTCCCAAGTGGAGAGGATTAAATTCACAGACGATACCGGCAATCATAGCCCTTCGCCCCTTTCTGCCTTCTTTTCTCCATTCTACCCCAAGGGAAGGAGAATTGCAACTTGACAATTGTAGGAAGGAATGGGAGAATGAGGGTAATGTATCGATAAACCCTTCGCGCGTGTCGCGCCTCGGCTCCCCTTGTCAGGGGAGCTGGCTCGCCGTAGGCGAGACTGAGGGGTAGTCGTTCTCTCCCTCCGTCTTTTGCCTTCGGCAAAAGCCACCTCCCTCGTCAGAGGGAGGC
>JAFQTS010000029.1 GCA_017408915.1 Oscillospiraceae bacterium
CGATCTGGTTGATAGGCCGGAGGTGGAAGTGCAGTAATGTATGCAGCTGACCGGTACTAATAGCCCGAGGGCTTGACCTACAAAATTTTGCAGGCAATCAGCCTTCTCCCATCTCAAATCATACATTGTTCGGTTTTCAGGGTGTAAGTAAAACAAGTTAACGTTTGTGGAAACGCAAGCGCAGTTGGTGCTGATTAGGGCGAGGGTCCACCCGTTCCCATCCCGAACACGGAAGTTAAGCTCGCTTCTGCCCACGATACTTGGCTGGAGACGGCCCGGAAAAATAGGTAGCGCCAACACGAAGGCTCAACACGCAAGTGTTGAGCCTTTTCCTTTTTCTACTTCGAAGAAGGCAGAAGCGAGCAAGCTCGCAACACGTCGTGTCAGCCGTTTTGCCGCCCCTGTTCGGGGCTGCAAAAGCGGGACACTCCTTTCGGATGCGCTCGCCTTCATCTGCCACAGGCAGCGGCGAGGCATCCGACTACCCACGAACTTGGCGGGCCGACGGCCCGGAAAAATAGGTAGCGCCAACACTGCAAACACCACGCGAAAGCGTGGTGTTTTTGTGTTTTTATTTAATTGCGAGGGGTCATACCCTCCCCCTCGCGCTCCCCCATGCAAGGGAGATAGCTGTTATCTCCACAAGGGGCTGTGGTGTCTTTTTTCGTGTCAACTTATAAGTAGTAGTGAATATTGAAGAAGTGTCTTGTGCCCGCTTACGCGGGTACTTTTTCTTTTGTAGGGGTCGATGCCCACATCGACCCGTGAAGCGTAGCTGAGCAAAAACCCTTGGGGTATCAACCCGATTAGCTTTTTTGTTGCACTATTGTGAGTTGTATTGTATATTGTAATAAAGTGAGGTGTTTTGCCGATGTTTAAAGAACATGAGATTATCGACGAACTTAATCGATTGGCAGAACGGTACAATATATCTTGCGCTGTACTATACGAAGAATACCGCAATAAGGTCATGTCGTGGCAGTATGGGCGTGGCGGAAAAGGCGGTATTCATCGCGGCTGGTATTGCCCAAGCCCAATTAGAGACCTTGTAATCGGAGGTATCAACCGTGGAAAAATACTGAAGCGTATGCCGCAGAGAGGGAAACCTGCTGATCACGAGTATGGATTTGACGCAGGCGGTCAGCTGATTATCGTAGATGGGCCGTATAGTGATCTACACGATGGTCCTTACTATCGGGAAGTAATCTTGGATGATGGTGTGCGTACAGTAGGTCTTCGTATCGGTGCGGGATTGCACGGAGCGTATGATGAATTGTGTGGCATCAGCCTTTGTACCTATAAAAATGATAAAATCAAGGAATACATTTCCGCCTTCTTCCACAATGCGCGTGCCAATAAAATCGAATCTTTTGATAGGGAGCAGTATCAGTACGGAGAAAACGGGGAACTACTGGCGGCAACTTGGGAACGTTTTAATATTCACCCCCCTGTACCTTTACTTCGTAAGGTCACATATCATTTTTTCTACGATTCAGAGGGGAGAATGTCTCATTATACAGCCCAAGCAGATGATGGTATCGTACGAGAGTATCCTGTGTAAGTTTTCGATAAATAGAGCCTACTCCTTTCCCCCGCGGAACATTCCTGTTGCACGTTTCGTCTAATAAGTGTCTTATATATAGAGAGGAGGCGGCTTATGAAAGAGTGGAAACTGATTGTGATCCCCATACTGCTTGTGATCCTTGCGGTGGGGGTTGCTTTTGCTATCAATGCCATCAACTGGTGGTGGGATGATATGCATAACTATCCTGGTAAACGAGCGCCCCTTGAGGTGGAGATGCAGGGCGTTGCCGATTGGGCGAAGGCGGAACAGGGCTTAGACCTGCTGGGCGAATATACCTTCGTCACCACCCCCGAGATCGACAAGGAGCAGATCAAAGAACTATATGCCTATCAGTTATCGGACGGCTCGGTGTTCGGGAAATTCGTCTATCGTGAGGAGCAGGAAAGACAAAAGGTAGATTCTCATTATGTTTTATGCGGCGCTGGAGTAGACTACGCCAAGTCGCTGGTGGAGATTGAGGCACAGCATCTTGAAAAAGAATTGCATTTCAGCTCTAGTGGCTTCTTTGCCATTGGTGACGACCCCACATCGCTATCAAGTTATTATTCGAGATGCTTAGTAGGAAATTATTATCGCGGATAACAACAAAACACCCCACAAATCTTTCGATTTGTGGGGTGTTTCATCATATTTCCGCAATCTTACTCATACCTTAGCGCATCAATGGGATGGAGATTGGCGGCCTTTACTGAGGGCAGCAGGCCGAACACCACGCCCACCAGCATGGAGAAAGCCACGGCGATGGCGATGGCGCCGCCGCTGATGGACACGGGTACAAAGGCCACCTTGGCGATCACATTGGCAAGGATAATGCCCACGATGACCCCTAAAAGTCCGCCCAGCATGGACAGCACTGTAGCCTCCGTCAAAAACTGACCCAAGATCCGCTTCTTGTTGGCGCCCAGCGCTTTCTTCAAACCGATCTCACGGGTGCGCTCCGTGACGGACACCAGCATAATGTTCATAACGCCGATACCGCCCACAATGAGGGAGATGGAGGCCACGGCAATGAGCATCACGTTGGTAGAGCGGGACAGGTTCTGAATATCCTGCGCTTGGGACAGGAGGTCTTGACCTTGATAGGTGATGGGGCTTTCCTCACCCACCTGCAGCGTGGCGTTGAGGATCTCCGCCGCGTCTGCGCCCGCCTTGGTCATATCATCGGTGCTGGTAGCCCGCAGCAGCACCGTGTAGGGCTCATCGTAGCGGAACAGGGTAGGCCACACCTTCTGCGGCAGGAAAATCTTACCCGAACCTTGAGAGGCGGCAGAGTAGGTATACCAATCCTGCAGCGTGTTGATGACAGGCTCAAAGGTGCTATTATGCGCCACCACGCCGATGACCACCACAGGCTCATCCTTAAAATCGATCACTTTTCCGATGGGATTTTCACCCTCAAAGGCCGTATCCACCGCCACATCGTCCAGCAGGCACACCTTCGCGCCCTTTTGGAGATCCTGCGCCGTGAAGCCGCGGCCCTGTACCAAGTGGTAGCCCGCCGTATGGAAATAGCTGCTGTCGATACCATAGACGGTGCAGCTGCCCATGTCGTTGTTGAGGTAGTAGAGCCCCTCGGCATAGGAGCGGTAGTTATAGAAGCTGACGGATTCCACCGTATCCAGCGATTCCAGCTCCTTGCGGACGGTATCATCCAGCAGGGGCACGCCGTCGGGGAGCGGCCCGTAGCCGAAATCCATAGGCCAGCCGTCCTGACTGAGGGAAACCGTCACCGTATTAGACCCCGCGCCCACCAAATTCTCCTTGATCTGCTCGTTGGCACCTTGAATGGTGGAGACGATGGCGATAATGGCGGCGATGCCGATGATGATGCCCAGCATAGTCAAAAACGAGCGCATCTTGTGGGACAGGATACCACGGAGGGAAAGACGAATATTTTCAAACATATCTCCAGTCCCTCCCCTTATTCAAAGTAGTCCCCGTCCACCACGGGCGCACCCTCGCGGACGGTTTTGCCGTAGGGGAAGGCGAGGCGATCGTCCATGGTCACGCCCGCCTTGATCTCCACATAGGAGCCCCACAACGATTTGCCTGTGGAGATGTACTGCTTTTGCAGCCGCTCATTTTCGTCGGCCTTCATGACATATTCGCCCTCTTCATCCTCGCGGATGACGAACAAGGGCAGATAGATGGCGTCCGAGGGCTCGTCGGGCATCTGCCCGTCCAGCGTGGCCTGACACCACTCGCCCAAACGGGGCTGGGCCTCACTGTCGGCGATCTCCGCCGTCACCTGATAGGTAGAGGAATTGATGTTCCCGCCGCTATAATAGTGGGGCACAGGCTCGGTGCCGATCTCCGTAATGGTGGCGCTTGCCATGGTGCCCGACTCGTAGCACATAAGCTGCACCTCTGTTCCCAGCCTTATCTCGCGGAGCATCAGTTCGTTCACATAGAGCGTCACCGCAAAGCGGCTCTCGCCCTGCACCCGCATAAAGACCTCTCCCACGGGAGTGGTGGCGTCGCCAAGGGTCGCCACAGTGCCGTCAATGGAGGCGAGGATCTTCTGATCGGCGAAGGAGAGCTTATTTTTCTCATAGGTGATCTGCGCCTGCCGCAGATCCCGCTTGGTGGTGTCAATCTGCTTTTCGCAGGAATCGATGTCCTCCTGCAATGCCTTGATCTCCGCCTCGATCTCCGCCTTGGTCTTGGGCGGCTCTTTTTCGTCCTCATCGCCCACGGGGAACTTTTCGATGAGGTCATCGGGCATCATCAGCGTCAACGCCCCGAAAGCGGGCAGCTTCGCGGTATCGAAGCCTGTGATGATGTTGGTGTCCTTTTCAAACACCAACCCGTCGCACACCGCCCAATCCTTGGTGGGTGGGGTGGTAGGCGCAACCGCCACCGTCCAGCGTGCCAGCCATGTGGTGCAGTTGGTATCGTCATAGATGTCGAGGACAAAGCACTGGTTCGTTTTCGCAATAAGGCTCTGCCAAAAGTCCGCCTTCACCACGGCCTTTTTCGTACACAGAAGGCGATAGGGCTTCGTTGCTGTGCCGACATCCGTTGCATCTTCGTTCACCGCATCGTCGATGTGGCCCACCTCATCGAGCGCCGCCAGCACTGTGGGCGTGGTAGGCGTGGTGGTGCTGCCGCTGCTGGGCGGCGTGGTGGGGGTGGTGCTCTCGGCGTTGTTCAGCGCCTTTTGCAGGGTGTAGATCTTCTGATGATTTGTGGTAATCTGCTGCTCAAAGGCGGCGATCTGACTCTTCAGCAGGTTGATCTTCGCCGCGTCGCTCCGCAGCATCAGCTCTGCCTGTGTGTTGTCGTATTCCACCAGCACATCCCCCTTGCGGACGCGCTGACCCTCCTTCACGGCGATCTTGTCAAAACCGCCTTCGGTCATGTAGATCTCCTGCAAAGAACCCGCCGTCACATAGCCGTCCAGCGTCTTGCTGTCTCCCCAGTAGGAGGTGTAGATGTTCATGACGGGCACCACCATCACCTCTTTGGAGGGCTGGCGGTTGGCGAAAAAGGCGATCACGCCTGCAATAGCGGCTGCGGCAAGGACGATGGCGGTAATGGTGATGATTTTTTTCTTTTTCATCGTCCGCCACCTCCCTCGCTGAGCTGTCCGTCACGGATGTAGAGCGTCCGATCGGCATAGGCGGCGATCTCGGGCTCGTGGGTGATCATCACGATGGTGACCCCCTGTTTGTTCAGCTCACGGAACAGCTCCATGATCTGCTTACCCGAAGCGGTGTCCAGTGCGCCCGTGGGCTCATCAGCCAGCAGGAGCTTGGGCTTTCCCACCATGGCGCGGGCGATAGCCACACGCTGCTTCTGACCGCCCGAGAGCTGGGTGGGGAAGAAGGTGAGGCGGTCGCCCAAACCCACATCCTCCAGCGCCTGCCGCGCCCGCTCCGTCCGCTCTTTGCGGCCCACGCCGCCATAGAGGAGAGGCAGGGCCACATTCTCCAGCGCCGTTTCACGGGGCAGGAGGTTAAAATTCTGAAAGACAAACCCAATGGTGCTGTTGCGGAGCTTACTCAGCTCCTTGTCGCTTTTTTCCCCGACGCTCTCCCCATTGAGGAGATAGCTGCCTGCCGAGGGCACATCAAGACAGCCGATGATGTTCATCAGCGTGCTTTTGCCCGAACCCGAGGGCCCCATAATGGACACGTACTCCCCCTCCTCCACGGAGAGGCAGATGTCATGGAGCACAGGGACTTCCGTCTTGTCGGCCCAGTAGGATTTATCCAAATGCTGCATTTCGATCATCATAGCCTTAGCCCTCAACGCTGTAGAGTTCGGGCATCATCGCCACGCTGTCCTCTACCATCATGTCGTCCATGACCATGTCATCCTCGGGATAGTATTCCTCGGAGAAATCCTCGGAGAAATCCTCTCCCATCATGTCGCCGCCCTCGTCGAAGGAAAACACCGTGGTGGTCTTGCTGCCCTCGCGGCACTCCTCGTCGGGCCATGCGATGTAGTCCTCCTCCGTGAGGCCCTCCATGACCATGTAGCAGTCGTAGCTTTCGTTATACTCGCCCAGCACTACCGCCTGCTTCGTCAGACGGTTGGAAGCACCCTGCTTCCACACGGTGGCGCTGCCGTCCTCGGCGATGGTGAACCAGCCCGAGGAGAGCCACAGACCCGCCGCCATCTCGCCGCTGCCGTAGTCGGGGGAGAGGGTCACATGCTGACCCATCATCAGTCCCTCGGTGTTCTCCGGCTCTACATAGAAGGCGTATTTGGACGCGCCGTTGCCGTCATCGTAGTAATAATTGTCCTCGTTCTGCTCGGGCTGGGAGGTGTCGATGCGGGAGATAGTGCCCGACCACATGTCGTCATTGACGCGGCTGCGGATGACGATAGCCTGCCCCTCATACAGATCCATAATAAACTGCTCGCTGACGCTGCCCTTCACGCGGAAATCGCCGCTGGCGGTCAGGGTGATGTAGTGCTGGGGATTGCCCTGCATATCATAGCCGCCGTTACCCTCGGCAACAGCTTCGTTGATGGCCTGCACCGTACCGGCAATAGAGGCTTTGGCGGTGTCGTCCTTCAAGGAGGCCTGCAGTCGCGTCAGCTCATTCTTCTTCTGCTTCTGCTGATACTCCTTGGTGGCGATCTCCACCTCCAGCTGCTGGATGCGGGCGGCGTTCATCTGCCCTTCGGGGGTGGTGTTGTTGGCATAGCGCTCCAGCTCCTCGATCTCCTCCTGCAGGCTCTTGATGTTCTGCTCATTCAGCTCCATGTCCAGCTCCGCCTGCTGGATGTCCAGCTTGATGGCGTCGGTATCGTAGCGGAACAAAGCCTGTCCCTCCGTGACGATATCCCCCTCTTTTACCAGAAGAGAGGCCACTTTTTTGCCGCTCTGGGGATCTACATGGACACTCTCCTGCGACTCCACCACACCGGCAAACACGGTGGCAGAGGGTGCAGCGTACATGTTCAGCTCGTTGACAGGCTGGACATACACGCCTGTGCCATCGTCGTGGCTGCCGCCCAAAAAGCGCCAGCCAAAGAAGGCTGCCGCCCCCAGCACCACCACGGCGCAGACAATGAGAAGGATGGTTTTTTTCTTCATGGGGATACCTCCTGCAGAGATCGATAAAAGGTCGAGTGTATTACTATGCTTAGTACAGTTTGCTTGATTATAGTACGCTATAGTATATAAGTCAACCTCTATTCCTTAGACGCGGCGAAAAGGGAAAAAGTTTCCACTTTGTTCATAAAATGCCTGACAACAAAAAACCTCCCAAACCAATGTGGCTTGGGAGGTTTTTCTTCATTTCTTTATACGCTCTTGGGCAGCACGCCGAGGAGTTCCATCACTTCCTCGCCTGTGTTGCAGATGGAGTGTGCATGATGCTCGGGGCAGTAGACGATAGAGCCCGCCTTCACGGGGTAGACGGTATCATCATAGTAGCACACGCCGCTGCCTGCGAGAACGTACACCACCTCGCAGTTGCCCACATGGGTGTGCATGCCGATGGTGCTGCCCGCGGGCATGGTCAGGCGCACCACAGCGCCCATGGCGGGATCGTCGAACTTGCGAACATCCAGCGTGCCCTCGCCGCCCTTGAAATGCTCCATAGGTGTGACGGGCATCTTCTCAAAATCAAGAACCATCGTTTCTACCTCTTAGTTCAGGAAATCCTTCAGCTTCTTGCTGCGGGAGGGATGGCGGAGCTTACGCAGTGCCTTGGCCTCGATCTGACGGATACGCTCACGGGTGACGTTGAACTCCTTACCCACTTCCTCAAGGGTGCGGGTGCGGCCATCCTCGATACCGAAGCGCAGCTTCAGCACCTTCTCCTCGCGGGGCGTGAGGGTGGACAGCACGTCCACCAGCTGCTCCTTCAGCAACGTGAAAGAGGCGGCCTCGCTGGGCTCGGATGCGCCCTCATCGGGGATGAAGTCGCCGAGATGGCTGTCCTCCTCCTCACCGATGGGGGTCTC
>JAFQTS010000030.1 GCA_017408915.1 Oscillospiraceae bacterium
AAGCGCCATGATGAACGTGGCAAACGAGGCAGCAAAGAACATGAAAGTCTGCCCCTCCTGCGGGGAACCCACTACTGCCGATAAGACCTTCTGTCCCTCCTGCGGCACACAGCTGCCGGAACAGACCGCCGCCGAAAGCGCTGTCTGCGCCGCCTGTGGGCATCAGAACGACGTGGGCACCAAGTTCTGTGCAGGCTGCGGAGCAAAGCTGCCCGAGCTGGGGCCCGCCGAAAAGCCAACTTGTGCAGGCTGCGGCGAGGAATTACCTGAGGGCGTTAAGTTCTGTCCTTCCTGCGGCACAAGAGTTCCCGAAGTGCAGACCGAGCCCCAGCGGAATCTCTGTCCCAACTGCGGCAAGGAAAATGCACCTGGCATGAAGTTCTGCGGTGATTGCGGGACCAAACTGTTTTAATGATGCTGTTTTGAGAATACGGAAAGGAGAAACGACCATGAAAAAACGATTTGCTTTGCTGCTTGCCCTTGTGATGGTGCTTTCTCTTGCCGCCTGCGGTGGAGGTGACGACAAAATTCCGTCGAGTGCCGAAGATAAGACCCCGGCCAGCAGCCAGCAGCAGGAGACTCCGTCTTCCGATGTTTCCCAGCCAGACAATAAGGATAACGAAACCACGGCACCCGACACGCAGCAGAGCGGTGAGGAAGAACAAGCGGATACACCCGTTCCCACTTCGGGCCTGCCTCTGGACTGGCCCGACAACGACTACACCAAGCTGGTGCCTGCTCCCGACTGCGGCGGCAAGGTGCTCACCAGTGGCGAGATCGGCGAACTCTTCGCCATCGAATTGAAGTGGGATATAGAGCAGGGGCTAACCTACGCCCAGCTCCTTGAAGATGCCGGTTTCGGTGACGACTGCGTAGAGAAGTATGAACAGTACGGCTATATTGACCGCACCGCCAACGGAGTCAACGTTCAGCTCTTGGACGTGTTCGGTGCGGCCAGCCTCAGCATTATGCCTGTTCCTGATTCCGACACCCAGCAGGGTGACGACCCCATCGACCTGAGCGGCTTCCTCGGCACAAAGACGGGCAAATTCTACAGCCGGTTTGCCGACGGCCGGATGTATATGGAATACGAGATGGAGATGGAAGGACAGATCATATCCGTCATCTCCGCCAGCGACGGGGACAGGACCTATTCTGAAACCAAAATGGGCGGTGCCAGCCTGGGCGTGAATATCATGGTCGGCGAGGATATGTATACCATCGACCACGCCAGCAAAATGGTCATAAAGATGTCCCTTCAGGCCAACGCCCAGACCATCGCCGGTGCGGTGCTGGAGGAAAGCGATGTGGATATGGGCGGCTTCAAGATCGGCACCCGGGAGATCGACGGCAAGACTTATGATACCGAGGAATTGATCGTGGATGGTGCCTCTGCCATCTACTGCTTCGACGGCGACGACCTTGCCTATATCATCAGTTCCTTTGAGGGACAGGAAGCGGTCATGAAGATTGTGGAAGCCACCGACAAGGTGGATGACAGTCTCTTCGTAATTCCAGAAGACTATACCGTGATGGAAATATAAGTAACGGAGATTTAGAAAGAAAAGTGAGGTGTCTATATGGCAAACTGCACGCAATGCGGCGCTGAACTGAAAGACGGCATTCGCTTCTGTACCGAATGCGGTGCGGCAGCGCCTGTCACGCAGGCTGCCCCAACTGTAGAACGGCCTGCGGCATCGCCAAATTCTCAGCCTCGGCCGCAGCCTGCTTCTCAGCCGGTTTATCAGGCAGCGCCGGTCTACGCCGCGTCTACCTCCGACATGCCGCCTGCGGGCAGTAAGTATGAGCTGATCACCACGGGCGGTTTTATCGGCATCATGCTTTTGATGTGTATTCCTGTTATCGGCCAGATCCTAATGATCGTCTGGGCCTGCGGCGGATGCCGCAAACTGCAGAAGCGCAATCTGGCCCGCGCAGCCCTTATCATGATGGTGGTCGCGCTGGTGATCAGTCTGATTCTGGGCTTCGCCGCAAAGAAGTTGATCAACAATGTGATGGAGGAAGCCGGTATCACACAGAGTGAAAGCAGTGGTGGCATCTTTGGTGGTCTGCTGGGCGGTGACGAAAAGGAAAAGGAATCCGGCGGTCTGCTCGGCCTGATCGGCGGTCTGGCCGGTGGAGAAGGCACCACCGGAAACAGTGAACTGGACGAATTGCAGGGGTTGCTGAACCAGCTGGAAGGACTGACCGGCGAAGACACGGGGACCGACGAGCTGTTTGGCGAGATCGGCGAGATAAACGAGGAAGCCTCTAAAAACTCTGACGGCTGGCCTGCTGATCTGCCCGACTTTCCCAGCGGCACGATGAACGAAGTGGAAAATTATCGCACCGAGTTCAGCGGTACCACGTTGGAGGATACCAAGGCCTATATCGAAACACTCAAGGACATGGGTTATGAGTATCAGGATTTCTATGACTTTGGCATGAGCGAGGCCGATATGATGGAGTACGGCGGCTGGTGGGGATACAATGGGAAGTGGTACATATCCATCTCCCACGCCGAAGGTGTGACAACCATTGATCATGTGACCGAATTGCC
>JAFQTS010000031.1 GCA_017408915.1 Oscillospiraceae bacterium
GCTGGTGGTGGAAGCGCCGGAGAAGTCCGGTGCTCTCATTACGGCTGCTGCCGCTGCCGAGCAGGGCAGAGAGGTGTTCGCCGTCCCCGGCCCCATCTCCGCCAAGGAGAGCGCAGGCTGCCATCAGCTGATCCGCGAGGGTGCGGGGCTGGTGAGTTGCGGCTGGGACATTCTGGGGGAATACGAGAGCCGCTATCCCCATAAACTACGGCCAAAAGTGAAGCCTATGCCCGATCTGCCCGCCGCTTCCGGCGAGCCGAAGAAGGCGAAGGCCAAGAAAGTGGAAATAGAGGAAGTTCCCACGCTGCCTGCCTTGTCAAAGGTGGCTTTGGCGGCGCTGGATCAGGATCAGCAGCAGGTGCTGCTTGCCCTGCGGGAGGAGGTCTCCCGCATCAGCGATGACATCGCCGTGGAGCTGGAATTGCCTGTGCATCGGGTGCTGTCGGCGCTGACCATGCTGGAAATTGAAGGTTATGCCGCTGCAACAGGCGGGCGTGGCTTTGTCCGCATGGTACATATTGAAGAAAAGCATGAGGAAGAGGAAGCATGAGTAAAAAACATCTGGTGATCGTGGAGTCTCCCGCCAAGGCCAAGACCATTGGCAAGTATCTGGGCTCTGAGTTTACGGTGAAGGCCTGCATGGGTCATCTCCGTGATCTGCCCAAGAGCACCATCGGCGTGGATATTGAGAACGATTTTACCCCTGAATATAAGCCCATTCGTGGTAAGGAAGAGATCATCCGTGAGCTGAAGAAGTCTGCAAAAGAGAGCGACACCGTCTATCTCGCCACCGACCCTGACCGCGAAGGTGAGGCCATTTCCTGGCATTTGCAGGCACTTCTTGACCTGCCCGAGGCCAAGATCCGCCGCGTGACCTTTGACGAAATTACCCGCAAGGTGGTCACCGAGGCGGTGGCAAATCCCCGCAGCCTCGACATGGACTTGGTGGATGCCCAGCAGGCACGCCGCATTCTCGACCGCGTGGTGGGTTATCAAATTAGCCCCATTATGTGGAAGAAGATCCGTCCCAGCCTGTCGGCAGGCCGCGTCCAGAGCGTGGCGACCCGCATGGTGGATGACCGCGACCGCGAGATCGCAGAGTTTGTGCCTCAGGAGTACTGGACGCTGGATGCGCTGCTGCAAAAGGAACTGACTGCCCCCTTCAAGGCACATTATTACGGCGTGGGCGGTAAGAAGAAGGAACTGTCCAACGAGGAAGAAGTCCGCGAGATCACCGAGGCATTGCAGGGTGCGGCCTTTACCGTCACCTCCGTCAAGCGCAGCGATAAGCAGCGCTCCCCCTCGCCTCCCTTTACCACCTCCACCTTGCAGCAGGAGGCATCCCGCAAGGTGAACATGACGCCCCGCCGCACTATGGCCATCGCCCAGCAGCTCTATGAAGGCGTGGACATTACAGGTGTGGGCACGGTGGGTTTGATTACCTATATGCGTACCGACTCTCTCCGCATCTCTGCCGAGGCACAGGCGGCGGCAAAGGACTTTATTGTGGAGCGCTACGGCAAGAGCTACTATCCTGCCAAGGCGCGGCAGTATAAGGCCAAGGGCGCAGCACAGGATGCCCACGAGGCCATCCGTCCCAGCGATGTGACCTTGACCCCCGAGCGTATCCGCGCCGACTTGACCTCCGAGCAGTATCAGCTCTATCGCCTCATTTGGAGCCGCTTTTTGGCAAGTCAGATGGAGAACGCCGTATACGACACCCTCAGCGTGGAGATCGGCGCCAAGGAGCATAGCTTCCGCGCCAGTGCCAGCCGCTTGAAGTTCTCGGGCTACACCGCCGTGTATGAAGAGAGCCGCGACGACGAGGACAAGGAGGAGAAAGAGCCTACCCTGCCCGACCTCAATGAGGGGGAGCAGCTAACGCTGAAGGGCTTTGAGCCTGCCCAGCATTTTACCCAGCCCCCTGCCCATTATACCGAGGCTACCCTCATCCGTGCCATGGAGGAGAACGGCATCGGTCGTCCCTCCACCTATGCCCCTACCGTCTCCACCATTTTGGAGCGCCGCTACGTGAAGAAGGAGGGCAAGCATCTCCTCATCACCAACCTGGGCAAGGCGGTGACGGCGTGGATGAAGAAGTACTTCACCGACATTGCCGATTTGAAGTTCACCGCCCAGATGGAGCAGCAGCTGGACGACGTGGGTGAGGGCAAGCTCCCTTGGAAGCAGGTGCTTCGCAACTTCTATGACGGCGGCTTTGCCGCCCACTTGGAAGAGGCAGTGGAGGGTGAATATATGCGCCCTGAGCCCACCGTTTCTGAAGAAGTCTGCCCCGTGTGCGGCAAGAATCTGGTGGAGCGTGACGGTCGCTTTGGCCCCTTCCTGGCCTGCCCCGGTTTCCCCGATTGTACCTTTACCATGCCTCTCGTGGTGGAGATGCCCGGTCGCTGCCCCAAGTGCGGCGGGCGCATCTTAAAGCGCAGCGGCACTTCCAAGACCACAGGCAAGCAGTATAACTACTACTGCTGCGAGTTTACCAACAGTAAGATTACCGATCATCACTGTGACTTTATGACATGGGATGTGCCTACGAAGGTGGACTGCGAAGTCTGCGGTCAGACCATGTTCAAGCGCTCGGGCCGCGGCAATCCCCGTCCCTTCTGCATCAATGAACAGTGCCAGAACTTCCTCCCCGAGGATAAGCGTGGCTACTTGAAGAAGAAAACCGACGGCGCCGAGGAGAAGGCAGAGGAAAAGGGCGCCAAGAAAACGGCGGCGAAGAAAACGGCGGCGAAGAAAACGGCTGCCAAAAAGCCCGCTGCAAAGAAAACCACCAAGAAGGCCGCTACGAAAAAGGCGACCACGACGAAAAAGACGAAAGAATGAAACATGTAACTGTAATTGGCGCAGGTCTTGCAGGCAGCGAGTGCGCGTGGCAGCTTGCCCAGCGTGGCATTGCTGTCACCCTCTGCGAAATGAAGCCTGAGAAAAAGACCCCCGCCCATGAAACGGAATATTTTGCAGAGCTCTGCTGCTCCAATTCCCTGCGTGGTGCAGGCTTGGAGAACGCGGTGGGCCTTCTCAAAGAGGAGATGCGCCGCTTGGATAGCCTTATCCTCCGCTGCGCCGATGCCACGGCTGTGCCTGCAGGCGGCGCGCTGGCGGTGGACCGCCACGGCTTTGCCAAGATGGTCACCGATGAAATTCTGAACCATTCCAATATCACCGTGAAGTACGGCGAAGTGACGGACATCCCCGAGGGGGATGTGGTCATCGCCTCGGGCCCTCTTACCTCTGAGGCGCTGGCGGACAAGCTGACGGCCCTCTTTGGGGATGCCGATACTCTCCATTTCTTCGATGCCGCCGCCCCTTTGGTGAGCTTCGATAGCGTGGATATGTCCAGCGCCTATTTCGCCTCCCGCTACGATAAGGGTACGCCCGACTACATCAACTGTCCCATGGATAAAGAGGAGTATACCGCCTTTTGGCAGGCGCTCATCGAAGCTGAGGCAGCGGAGGTACACGGCTTTGAGGACAAGTGCGTCTTTGAAGGGTGCATGCCTGTGGAGGTCATGGCACGCCGCGGCGAGGATACCCTCCGCTTTGGCCCGCTCAAGCCCCGTGGCTTGCCCGACCCCAAGACGGGGAAAGAGCCCTACGCCGTGGTGCAGCTCCGTAAGGACAACGCCACAGGCAGCATTTATAACCTTGTGGGCTTCCAGACCCACTTGAAGTGGGGCGAGCAGAAGCGGGTGTTCACCATGATCCCCGCCTTGAAGGACGCTGCCTTCCTCCGATACGGCGTCATGCACCGCAATACCTATCTCGACTCTCCCCGCCTTCTCGACCGCTACTATCGCCTCAAGAGCGACAAGCGTATCGCCTTTGCAGGGCAGATGACGGGCGTGGAGGGCTATGTGGAGTCCGCCGCCAGCGGCTTTTTGGTGGGCGTGGAGCTTGCCCGCCGCCTCCGTGAGATGGAAGCGGTGAACTTCCCCCAAGAGACGGCCATCGGCGCACTGGGTCTCTATGTCAGCAACGAGACCATTGCCCAGTTCCAGCCTATGAACATCAACTTCGGCATCATCCCGCCCCTTGACCACCGCGTCAAGGGCAAGCGCAACAAGAACGCGGAGCTGAGTCAGCGTTCTCTCGCCATCATCGATGCCATGAAAGACGAGGTGCTGAGATGAAACTGATTATTGACGCCATGGGCGGCGATCACGCCCCGCTGGAGATCGTCAAGGGCGCATTGCAGGGGCAGAAGCGCCTTGGTGTGGAGCTGGTGCTGACGGGCGATGAAGCCGCCATTATGGATGCTGCCAAGGTCTGCGGCGTGGAGACGCTGCCTGCGGGCGTATCGATCCGCCACACCACCGAGGAGGTCACCATGCACGATGACCCCGCCACGGTGTTCCGCAGAAAGAAAGACAGCTCCATGGGCGTGGGCCTCACCATGATGAAGAATAATGAAGGCGATTCCTTTATTTCCGCAGGCTCTACGGGCGCGCTCTTGACGGGTGCGACCCTCATTACCAAGCGCGTTCGTGGTATTCGCCGCGCCGCCATGGCACCTGTCATCCCCACGGTGACGGGGAAAGCGGTACTTATCGACTGCGGCGCTAACGCTGAGTGTACGGCGGAGTATCTGGTGCAGTTTGCCTACCTTGGCAGCTTCTACGCCAAGAGCATGCTGGGTTTGGAGAATCCCCGTGTGGCACTTCTCAACATCGGCACAGAGCCCGAGAAGGGCACTGACCTTCAGCGTGAGGCCTACGGCCTTTTGAGTGCTGCCAAGGACATCAACTTCATCGGCAACATTGAGGCCAAGGAGGCCGTCAAGGGCGGCTGCGATGTCATCGTGTGCGATGGCTTCTCCGGTAATGTGATGCTGAAAACCATCGAGGGCGTGGGCTCTTTCGCAGGCTCTGCACTGAAGGGGATTTTCAAGAAGAATCTCCTTACGAAGATTGCGGCGCTCCTCGTGATGCCCGGTCTCAACGCTTTTAAGGCTATGCTCGACCCCAATAAGGTGGGCGGTACGGCCTTCATCGGCGTGTCCAAGCCCGTGCTGAAGGCACACGGCTCTTCCAACGCCGAGGCTATCGAAAACGCCATGGTGCAGGCGGTGAGCTTTGCCGAGAGTGGTTTCATCGCCCAGATGGAGCAGTACGCTGCCTCCTTAACGGCAGGCGAATAAAATTTTCCCAAAAGGTATTGACACTCACGGTGGTTTGCCGTATGATGCTTGAAGATAAAGAAACCGAAAGGAGAAATGCTGCAATGACGAGTGAGAGCATTTTTGCTACTTTGCAGACGCTGATCGCTGAGCAGTTTGCCATTGATGCCGAGGAGATCACCATGGATAGTTCCTTCGTGGACGATCTGGGTGCCGACTCCGTGGATCTGGTGGAGCTGGTCATGGCGATGGAAGAGGAGTTCGAGATCGGCGAGATCGAGGAAGACAGCCTGCAGGGTCTCAAGACCGTGGGCGATTGCGTGCGTTACCTCGTTGCCAACCTCGGCTGATACGTAAAAAACAGGAAAACCCCACGCAACGTGGGGTTTCCTTTTTGACACCTGCGGAAGGAGGGGAAGAGAGTATGACTTTGGAGAAATTGCAGGAGAATCTGGGCTACCGTTTCCGTGACGAGTCGCTGCTGCGTGGAGCGCTGTACCACAGCTCCTATGCCAACGAGCATCGCAATGAGAATATTGTCAGCAACGAGCGCTTGGAGTTTTTGGGCGATGCGGTGTTGGGCTTCGTGTCGGCGGAGTTTCTCTATTCCCGCTTCCCCAACGCACCCGAGGGTGAGCTGACCCGTATCCGCGCCGCGCTGGTGCGGGAAGAGAGCCTCTTCGAGGTGGCGCAGGCCTTGCAGCTGGGGGAATGCCTCATGCTGGGTAAGGGCGAGGAGAGCGGCGGAGGACGCCAGCGTCCCTCCATCCTTGCCGACTGCACTGAGGCGGTGTTCGCCGCCGTGTATCTCGATGGAGGCATGGATTGTGCCCGCGACCTTATTCACCGTGTCCTTCTCAGCAAGGGCGATATCGAGGTAGCGGAGTCCCGCCGCCGCGACTATAAGACAGAGCTGCAGGAGCTGGTGCAGCGCAAGCCCCATCAGGTGCTGCGCTATGAGCTTATTGGTCAGTCGGGCCCCGACCATGCCAAGGTGTTTACCGTGGCGGTGCTGCTCAACGGCGACCCCATCGGTGAGGGCAGCGGTCACAGCAAGAAGGAGGCAGAGCAGGCCTCCGCCCGCGCAGCCCTTGAAAAGCTGACAGAGGAATAATGTAACAAAAGGGAGCAGATGGTGTCCATCTGCTCCCTTTTTGCCGTGTAGGGAGTCCGCGACAGGTGGGAAATTTTCTGTGGCATTTTAAGCGGTGCTATGGTATACTATTTCTATTATGAAGCCCTTTGTCTATACGCAGAGGATTATTTTAGCAAAATATGACAGATTGTATTCAATTTCGATATGAGGTGACGTAATGACGTATTTTTCCTCGTTTTTAATGGGTTTGGTACAGGGTTTGGCTGAATTCCTGCCCATCTCCTCCTCGGGTCATCTGGCCATTGCCCAGAACCTGCTGGGGCTGGAGACGGAGGTGCCCATATTCTTCGATGTGCTGCTGCACTTGGGCACGCTGTTGGCGGTGTTCGTGGCCTATTGGAAGGATATCTGCGAAATCGTGGTGGAGTTCTTCCGCGGCGTGGGGGACATTGTCCACCACACCACCCCCAAGCAGGTGCCCCCTGCACGGCGAATGATTTTGCTTATCATTGTGGCGACGCTGCCCCTCGTGGCGGTGCTGCCCATCCATGAGAAGGTGCAGGCCCTGGGTGACAACATGGTGTTCGTAGGTGCGGCACTGGTGGTAACGGGCTTTTTGCTCTTCGCCTGCGACTTGGTGCGCAAGGGCAGAAAAACGGCGAAAAGCGCCACCTTGCTGGATGCCCTCGTGGTGGGCGTTGGGCAGGCTATCGCCACCATGCCCGGCATCTCCCGCAGCGGTATGACCATCACGGCAGGCTGTTTCTGCGGCTATGAGCGCTCCTTCGCCGTCCGCTTTTCCTTCTTAATGTCCATCCCTGCTATCCTCGGCGCCAATGTGCTGAGCCTCGTGGATGCCTTTAAGGACGGCATCATTTGGACAGAGGTGCCCATGTATATGGTGGGCGTTATCACCGCAGCGGTGGTGGGCTACGCCTGTATCCGATTGTTGAAGCTGATTGCCCAAAAGGGTCGCTTCGGCGCATTCTCCTATTACTGCTGGGCAGTGGGCCTCTTGACGCTGCTGCTCTGCGCTATTAAGTGAGGGTTCCTATGGCAACTACACAGAAGAAAACAACTGCAAAAAAGCCAGCCCCTAAGAAGGCTGCCAGCGGTAAGCAGCGGGTCAAGACCCCGCCTTATAACCATGCCCTGCGTTTGAGCGTCGGCGTGGTGTTCCTGCTGCTGGCATTGTGCGTGCTGGTGACCTATTTTGGCGTGGAGGCCACGGTGCTGGCATTCCTCACCAAGGTGCTGACGGGTCTGTTCGGTTATGGCTACTATTTGGTGGCGCTGGCGCTGGGTTACTGCGGCGTGTGCCTTATTAACCATAAGAAGCGGCCTGTGGTGTTGCGGAGCTTCTGCATCCTCGTGCTGCCCCTGCTCCTTGGCACGCTGCTCCATGTGTGGCTGTGCAAAGAGCCCTACGGCTACACCATGGAGTATCTTAAGCCCCTGTGGGCGGCGGGACAGGAGATGAAGTGCGGCGGCGCGCTGGGCGGCATTATCGCCGAGGCGGGCGCGGCATTGGTAAGCGAAGTGGTGACCTCTATCGTCATGCTGGTGCTGCTGGTGGTGTGCCTCATTGCAGGCTTGCGCATCAAGCCCCGTGAGCTGATGGAGAACGCTCGTGAGCGGAAGGCAGAGCGTGACGCCGCTTACGCCGAACTGGAAGAGCAGGAGCGCTTGCTGGCTGAGCGTAAGGCCAAGGAAGAGGCTAAGAACGCCAAAACCGCCCCCAAGACGAAGAAGAACGACATCCACATCCCCTTGGAGGGCGAGGTGGAGGAAAAACCCCTCTTTACCCCCGCCGCAGCCTCCTTCTTCCCTCAGCGGGCAGGGGATATTAAGACCCCCGCCGAGGTGTGGGACACCGCTTTGGGCGAGCAGGTCGCGCCTCCTGTGGAAGAGGCAGCTGCCACTGAGCAGCCTCCCGTGATGGAGGACAAGCCCCAGCGCCGCCGTAAGGTCAGCGCCAAGGAAGAGGTGGACAGCGCTGCCGCCGAGGTCAGCGAGGCCATTGAGAAGGAGCTGGCAGAGGATGAGGAGGTCTATCGTTATCCCCCCATCACCCTGTTGGAGGAGAATACCGACGACAACTCTATGGCAGCGGGATTCGAACTGCGGGATAATGCCCGCCGTTTGGCAGATACCCTCACCTCCTTCGGTGTGGATGCCAAGCCCGGTGAGGTGGTGCGGGGCCCCAGCGTGACCCGCTATGAGTTCACCCTCGACCAAGGCGTGAAACTTAGTAAACTCACCAACCTCTCTGACGATATTGCCCTTGCTCTCGGTGCAACGGGCGTGCGTATTGCCCCCATCCCCGGCAAAATTGCCGCCGTGGGCATCGAGGTGCCCAACCGCACCGTCACCTCCGTCCGCATCCGCGATGTGGTGGAGAGCCGTAATTTCGTCACCCATCCCAGTACCGTGGCTTTCGCCGTGGGTAAGGACATCGGCGGCAACGCCATCGTGGGCAACATTGCCCGCCTTCCCCATGTGCTGATTGCCGGTACCACGGGCTCCGGTAAATCCGTGTGTACCAACTCCCTCATTGTGAGCCTTCTTTATAAGTCCACCCCCGAGGAAGTCCGCTTCATCATGGTTGACCCCAAGATGGTGGAGCTTGCACCCTATAACGGCATTCCCCATCTGCTGATTCCCGTGGTCACCGACCCGAAAAAGGCGGCGGGCGCTTTGCAGTGGGCCGTCTTTGAGATGATGAAGCGCTACAAGATGTTCTCTGAGCGGGGCGTGAAGGATTTGGCGGGTTTCAATGCCCTCGTGGAGGGCAGCGAGGAAGAGGATATGAAGAAGCTGCCCACCGTGGTGGTGGTCATCGACGAGCTGGCAGACTTGATGCTGGTTGCCGCCAAGGAGGTGGAGGAATCCATCTGCCGCGTGGCACAGATGGGTCGTGCCGCAGGCGTCCACCTGGTCATCGCCACCCAGCGTCCCTCCGCCGATGTGATTACGGGTCTTATGAAGGCCAACATCCCCAGCCGTATCGCCTTCGCCGTGGCCTCCGCCATGGAGTCCCGCATCATCCTCGACACCCCCGGCGCGGAAAAACTGGTAGGTAAGGGCGATATGCTGTACTTCCCCTTGGGCGATAATAAGCCCACCCGTGTACAGGGCTGCTTCATTACCCCCGAGGAAATCGAGCGGGTGGTGAACTTCGTCAAGGAGAGCGGCGAGGCCGACTACTCCAACGAGGTCATGGAGAAGATTGAAGAGGCCATGAAGCAGAGCGAGAAGGGCAGCAAGGGCGGCGTTTCCAATGCCGCCGCCGAATCCGAGGGCGGCGAGGGCTGCGACGAGATGCTGGCCGCCGCCGTGGAGGTCATCTTCGAGACGGGACAGGCCTCCGTGTCCATGCTGCAGCGGCGCTTGAAGCTGGGCTATTCCCGCGCAGCGCGCCTTGTTGACCAGATGGAGGAGCGGGGCATCGTGGGCCCCTTCGAGGGCAGTAAGCCACGTCAGGTGCTCATTACCCGAGCGCAGTGGCAGGAGCTGCAGATGAAGGGCGGCGCCTACGCACCCGCCGAAGAGCCCGAACAGCCGCCCATCGACCGCTATGGCTCCATCCGCGATGTGTTTGACAGCCGCGACGCATTAGAATAAAGGAGGACAAAACTATGTATGAACTCCGTCAGGTAGGCCCCCAGAGCTATTATCTGGAGAGCCCCGCCAAAATCGGCATCTATCGCCCCGAGGGCAGCGATGAGGTCTATCTCATCGACAGCGGCTCGGATAAGGACGCAGGCCGCCGTACCCGCAAGGAACTGGACGCACAGGGCTGGCGCTGCCGCGGCATTTTGGTGACCCATTCCAACGCCGACCATGTGGGCGGCTGTGCCTACTTACAAAAGCAGTACGACTGCCCCGTGTTCGCAGGGGGCATGGAGGGGGCGGTGACGGCCTATCCCGAGTTTGAGCCTGCCTTCCTCTACGGTGGCTTCCCCTATAAGGAGCTGCGCCACAAGTTCTTGATGGCACAGCCCTGTGAGGTAACGCCCTTTACCGACCCCCGTTTTCCCGCTGAGGTGAAGATTCTCCCGCTGGGCGGTCACTTCTTCCATCAGGTGGGTTTCCTGCTGCCCGACGGCACGGCTTTCATCGCCGATTGCCTGTCCTCGCAGGAGACTATTGAGAAGTACCGCGTGGGCTTTGTCTACGATGTGGCGGCCTATCTCGACACTCTCCGCAAGCTGCCGGAGCTGGGCGCCAAGGTCTATGTCCCCAGTCACGCTGCACCCGCCGAGGATATTGCCCCGCTGGCCAATTTCAACATCGCCGCCACCGAGGAGATCGCCGAGCACATTGTGGCTTTCTGCGCCGATGGCACCACGTGGGAAGAACTGCTCTACAACCTCTTTGAGGACTACGGTCTTGAGATGACCCACCAGCAGTACGTCTTGATCGGCAGCACCGTGCGGTCTTACTTGAGCTACCTCAAGGAGAGCGGACGGCTGGAAGTCCGCATTGAGGGCAAGCGCGTCATGTGGTATGCCATTTGAGAGGAACAATAAACAAAAAACACACCGACTTCACAGTCGGTGTGTTTTTAAATGCGTAAAAGCCTCGCAGAGTTTCGCCGCCGTAGCGGCGAAAAAGTTTCTATCGTTTTCGGCCGCGACATGCGCGTGGACGAAAACACTTATCGGCCTGCAAACGTGCGAGCGCAGCGAGTGCGCTGCAGCAGGCTGCAATTCTATAGCAAAAGTGGTCAATAGCACTTTTGCTATAATTTAAAGACACCCGAAACGGCTCGTTTCGGGTGTCTTTTGTTATAGTATCTTACTTCAAATCGTCATCGTCGATGAAGTAGTCCTGGGTGTAGCGCTCCATGCGCTCAGAGTAGGCGGCAGACTCGGTGAGCTTGCCGGACTTGAGGGCGGAGAGGTACTCGTGGGCTTCCAGCTTGCCCTCGCTGACCTGCAAAATCTCCACAGCTACGTTGGAGCAGTGGTCGGCGGTGCGACCGAAGGCCGTCAGCATATCCTCCACCACGAAGCCGTGCTCCACGGTGCAGACACCGTCGCGGAGGCGGCGGACATGGCGGGACTTGATCTCGCGGATCAAGGTGTTCACCACGCGGCGCAGGGGCTCCACCTTCATGGCCTCGTCGCGGTCAAAGGCGGCGTAGGCGCGGATGGTGCGTTCCACCACATCCTCCACGGCGCGGCGGAGAATGACCTGCTCCTCCTGACCCTCGGGGGAAAAGACGATGTTCTTGGTGTGCATCTCCTGTGCGGCCTTCGCCACTTCCACAGCGTGGTCGCCGATGCGCTCGATGTCGGCGATGGAGTAGAGGAGGGTATTGAGGCTGCG
This sequence comes from Oscillospiraceae bacterium, assembly GCA_017408915.1. GTDB lineage: Bacteria > Bacillota > Clostridia > Oscillospirales > Oscillospiraceae > Vescimonas. Next base: position 11,571 of record JAFQTS010000031.1, read on the forward strand.
GTTATCCTCCACAGACAAGTTCTCGGCAGAGAGCTTGAGGAGGTAAGTGCCCAGCATATCCTCAAGGCGGTCGGTCTCGTCCTCAAGGGCGATGACCTTGTCGTAAGTCTTTTGATCGAAGTTCTCCGTCAGCTTCATGGCGTAGTGCATGGCGTCAGCGGCGTCGCGACCCATCTTGGTAGCCACGGAGTGTGCCTGCTGCACGGCCACGGCGGGGGTAGCCAGCAGACGCTCATCCAGCAGCACAGGTGCTTGATGGACAGGCTCGGCGGGGATGAAGAGGTAAGCCAGCTTCACCAAGAGGCCGTTCATAGGCATCAGCACGGCCGTTGCGCCCACGTTAAAGAGGGTGTGGATCACGGCGATGTCCCATGCCTTGGCGGTCTCCGTCAGGAAGGCCCAGTCGATGAAGATACCGAGGCCGTAGAAAATCACAGAGAAGAGGCCCACGCCCACCACGTTGAAGAGGAGGTGGACAAGGGCGGTGCGCCGTGCGTTGCGGTTAGCGCCGATAGCGCCCATCATGGCGGTGATACACGTACCGATGTTCTGACCCAAGATGATGGGCAGCGCTGCGCCGAAGGTCACCGCGCCGGTGGAGCACAGGCTCTGGAGAATACCGATAGAAGCGGAGGAGGACTGAATGAGGGCGGTCAGCAGTGCGCCGAAGATGATGCCGAGAATGGGGTTGGTGAAGGAGATCATCAGCTGGGCAAACCAAGGCTCGTTCTTCAAGAAGGCCATGGCATCGCCCATGACGTCCATACCGGTCATCAGAGCGAGGAAACCCAGTGCGATGACGCCGATGCCCTTCTTCTTATCGCTCTTGGCGAACATGAACAATGCGGCGCCGACGACACCCACCAAGGGGGCGAGGGTAGAGGGCTTGAACAGCTGCACGATGAAGCTGCTGCCCTCCAAGCCGGAGAGGGAGAGGATCCAGGCGGTCACGGTGGTACCGATGTTGGAGCCCATGATGACGCCCACGGCCTGTTTCAGCGTCATGATGCCGGAGTTGACGAAGCCAACGACCATGACGGTGGTTGCCGAGGAGGACTGGATGACGGCGGTGACCGCCATGCCAAGCAGGAAGCCCTTGAAAACATTGGAGCTCATTTTGGCCAGGATGGTCTGCAGCTTACCGCCGGCCTGACGCTCCAGTGCCTTGCCCATGGTGTCCATACCGAAGAGGAACAGTGCAAGGCCGCCCAACAGGGCTACGATGTTAAAAAAGTATGTTGTCATTTGTTTTGCTTACCTCATAATAATAAGATTTCCGCAAATTCCGTCTATCTGCATCATAAAATAGTTTTCGTCAAATTGCAAGAAAAATTTTGACAAAATTTGGTTAAAAAGCTAACGATCCCTGTCCGCATTCCGTAAACGGAAGAAGGGACAGGGATCGTATGCAGCATCGTTAATGGCGGAGGGTGAGATGGTGGTGTTTCCAGTTGGCATCCCGCTTTCTGAGGCGGCGGAAAGCGATGGCGAGGCACACCACATGGGCAAGGAACGTCACCGTCCACGTGATGGGGTAGGAGAGGTAAATGGTGTCCACCGTGTGGTACCGGGGGATCTGAAAGACGGTGGCGATAATGAGAAGGCGGAGACCGCAGGCGCCCAGCAGCGTCACCACCATAGGCAGCACCGAGTAGCCCATGCCGCGGATAGAGCCCACGATGGAGTCCATCAGCGCGCCGAGGATATAGGGCAGGGCCACATAGCCCAAGCGCACCATGCCGGCGGCAATGACGGCGGGGGAGGTGCTGTAGATGCCCAGCAGCGTTTCTCCCAATAGGTAAGCACCCACGCCCAGCACCAGCGCCGTGGTGGCCGAGCAAAGGACGCAGCGGACGGCGATGGGGCGCAGCCGCTCCCAGCGGCCCGCGCCGTAGTTTTGGCTGGTGAAGGCCACGTTGGCTTGATAAAAGGCGTTGAAAGCGGCGAGGATGAAGCCCTCAATGTTGGCAGAGGCGGTGTTGCCGGAGATGACGATTTCGCCAAAGCTGTTGATAGAGGACTGGATGATGACGTTAGAGAGGGCGAAGGCGGTGCTCTGCAAGCCCGAGGGGATGCCGATGGCAAGAATTTGCTTGAGGCGCAGCTTTTCGATCCGCAGCGCCTTCAGATCCAAGTGGATGATGCCCTCTTCGCGGCAGAGGCAGCGGGTGACGAGGAAAGCGGAGAGACACTGGGAAATGACGGTTGCCAGCGCCACGCCTGCTACGTCCATGTGCAGCACGATGACGAAGATGAGGTTCAGCCCCACATTCACCACACCCGAGAGGAGGAGATAGCGGAGGGGGCGGCGTGTATCGCCTACGGCGCGGAGAAGGGCAGCACCGAAGTTATAGACCATGGTGGCAGGCATGCCCAAAAAGTAGATGCGAAGATACAGCGCCGACAGAGGCAAAATGGCGGGGGGCACCTGCATGAGATGGAGGATCGGCTCTGCGGCAAAAAAGCCCACCAAGGCCAAGAAAATACCGCTAAAAAGAGCCAAGAGCATGGAGGTATGCACCGTGGAGCGGACGGCCTCACGGTTTTGCGCGCCTACAAAGCGGGCGGCTAAAATATTGGTACCCACGCTCAGGCCGATGAAGAGGTTCACCAACAGGTTAATAAGGGCGGTATTGGAACCAACGGCAGCGAGGGAGTTATCGCCCGCCCAGCGGCCTACCACCACAATGTCGGCGGCATTGAAAAGGAGCTGCAGTACGCCTGAGGCGGCGAGGGGCAGGGCGAAGGTCAAAATCTTCGGCAGCAGCGCCCCCGAGCACATATCAATTTCGTGGGAACGGGCAGCACGCAGCTTTCCCATGGATGGTCATCTCCTCTTCCAAGGTGAATCGTTGGCGGTGTATCTCCACCATCGCCCAATATAGCACAACTATATTGCCCTTGCAAGAGGGGAGGCGGGGTGATAAAATGAAAAAAGGAGGTGGCTCTATGGAAAAGCAGACCAACGGAACCGTGGTGTCGGTGGCGAAGCAGTGGTGGCTGAAGGTCAACACCAAAGCGGTGCGCCTTGGTCCCGCGGACGGCGCTATGTTTCCCCATATCGTGAAGGTTTCCTACACGGTGGATGGCAGGGAGTACGTTAAACGCAAGTGGTTTCCTGCAGGCTGCCCCACGCCCTTTATTGGCAGCGCCGTAAGAGTGACCTACGACGCCGACAGGCCTTCCAAAGCGAGAGTGTTTGAATAACGAACAACAGGAGCATCCCTTAGGATGCTCCTGTTTCTTATTGTTTTTTGAAAAACCCTTGGCGGTAGCGTTTGCCGTAAACCAGCCATTCTGCCAGCAGGCACACGGGGATGGCGGCGAAGATGTCCACCACGGAGTGCTGCTTAACGAAGGCGGTGGCCATGCAGATGAGAATGACCGCCACGATGATAAAGACCTTGAACCAAGGGCGGGTCTCCTTCCGCTTCGTCCACACGGACAACAGGCCGAGAGAATAGCCCACATGGAGAGAGGGGCACACGCCCGTGTTGGTGTCGAAGGAGTAGAGGAAGGCGCAGATGGCGGTGAGGACATTGTCGTTGGCAAACTCCTCGGGGCGCAAGTCCTGCCGCGTGGGGAAGATGATGTAGCAGGCCATGGCTACCACCTGCGTGACGATGATGTATTTGGAAAGGTCAGAGAAATCCTCGGTGTCGTAGAAGAAGAAATAGCCCAAGGACAGGAACACCAGCGCGTACCACCCCACATAGGGGATGATGAACCACTCGCAGAAGGGGATAATGTCATCGAGAGGGCACCACACGGGGTGGCACTTATCCACGGGGATGAGATTCTCCGTAAGGAAATACATGGAAAAATAGAACACCCAGCCCAACAGCAGCAGCACGTGGCGGTACTGGGGCGAGGTAATGTTGGAAAAACGCAGTTTGCGATAATCAACAACGGGACGTTTCATAGGGAAAAGGGGTCACCTCTTTATTCAATATTGCGGGGATAGGTCTTGCGGGGTTGGTTGCGGTAGGGGACAACGGTGTGGGGCGGGGCTTCCACGGCGAGGCGGGTGATCTCCGCCGTCAAATAGTCACACACCGCTTTCCGTGCCTCCTCTGTGCCCAATTCGATGGGGTAGGGGATGGGCTTGCCGAAATAGGCGGTCTTGAGATCGGGGGCTAAGTACATGGGGACGAAAGCAGGGACTTGCTTTGTCCGCTTGTAGCACAGTTTCCCCACATCCACGAACTTCTCCTGAAATTCGCAGAGGATATGGTTAAAATCGGCGTCGTGCTCGGGGAAGATGACCACATTGGCACCGTCGGCAATGGCGCTGACCGTATGGCGGAAGGTGGTAATGCTGCGGGAGTCGTGATACACGGCGATGGTGTGGGCGTTATTAAAGACGCTGACGGAGATGGGCGCGATGATATAGGACAGGAGCTTATAAAAAGGACGCTGCCACTTGGGTTTGTTGCTCCAGAAGTCGCGGTAGGCGTAGGCGGGCACATCTTTGGCGTGGAGCATCTCGCCAGCGCACCAGATGGCGCGGTTGCCGGGGATATACAGCTCGGCGATAATGGGGCCGTTCATCTGACAGTGGTTGCCCACCAAAAAGCAGGGTGCATCGGGGACATTCTCCCAGCCCGACAGCTTGATGCGGGGATAGAAGAGCTTTACGGCGGCGCGGATAACGCGATACGTGCCGCGGGCGAGAGCCCCCGTAGGGGAAAAGAGGGACATGGGACGATCCTTTCTTGTGTGTTCCAGTGGTTACACTTCGTATATCAAGGAGCAATTATACCACGACCCGTGGGGAGATTCAAGGAAGGGACAATGAAGAATTTGTAAATTAAAAGGGGGCGGCCTTACAGGAATATCCTCTTGACAAAAAGCGACAGCTTGTACTACAATCGTGCCATCAAAAACCGCGTAGGATAAGGAGGTTTTTTATGGCAAACAAGAGTATCCCCGAGCTGATCGCGGAGTATAAGTCCCTGTTGGACAGCGGCGTGATCACCCAAGAGGAATTTGAGGCAAAGAAGCAGCAGCTTTTGAGCAGCAGTGACACGGGCAGCAGCGGCGGCGCACTCTCCGAGAATATGCTTTCTGCCCGCACCACGGGTATTGTGGCGTATCTGACGTGGATCGGTTTTATTATCGCCCTTATTATCGGCGATAGAAAGAATGCCATGTTCCACATCAATCAGGCGCTGATCGTCAACCTTTTTGCCCTGCTGAGTGCCGTGCCTTTCGTGGGCTGGATCTGGTCGCTGTTTATGCTGGTGTGCTGGATCATGGGTCTTGTGTACGCCTGCCGTGAGCAGGAGAAGGAAGTGCCCCTCATCGGCCGTCTGCATCTGCTGAAATAAAGATGAAAACCTCCCTCAACAAAGAGGGAGGTTTTTGTGTTATGGAGTGAGGAAGGCGGTAAAGGCCTCGTGGAGGGCTTGTTTGTCCGTGGGCGGGTAGTAATAGTGACCCGAATGGGGCAGGGACAGGAGGGCAATATGGGGATTGCGCCGCAACTCGTCCATGGCGCGGGGAGAAACCAGTTCATCCTTCATGGACTGCACTGCCAAGGAGGGGGTGGTCAGCTTTGGCAGCAGCTTACGCACGGCGCGGATTTTGGAGAACAGCTCCAAAAAGTGGGGAATCCAGCCCAGGTAGGGGAGGGGATTCTTCGTCTGCGCCACGCCGCAGCAACGCTGTGCTGCCAGTGCGGCGTGATCATTTGGTGCGATGTTGCCGCCATAGACCTTCCATGAGTTGCGTACCATGGCAGGGGTCAAGGCGATGCGGAGGGGGATGGCGAGAAGGAAGAGCTTTTCCACCTCTTTATGGTGCAGGGCGGCCTCTAAGGACAGCAGCGCCCCCATGGAGTGGGCGACAAGGTAGATGTGTTGGTGGGTTTCGGCAAGGGCGGCGATGGCAGCTTCCACCTGCTGCTCCCACGTTTTCATAGAGGCGCAGGCAAAGTCGCGGGCGCTGCCGCCGTGACCTGCGAGGAGCAGGTTATGGACAGACACCGTATCGGGCAGGAGGGGAATGAGGTCGTCAAAATGGCGGGGTGTGCCCACGATGCCGTGGATGAACAGCACCGCCGTATCGGCAGCGGGCACAACGCGGCGAAATTCTTGATGCATGGACGCACCTCCTTTTGGGATGCTTTGAGTATACCACGGAGAGAAGATGATTGGCAATGGCATCCTTTTGGCGAGAAGTGACAGAATAGTGAAAAGTGAAAAGTGAAGAATGAAAAAGTAAAAAGCCAAGTCGAAAGACTTGGCTTTTTGGCGCAGAAGGAGGGATTTGCTTTTCTGCGGAAAAGCCAGGTTGGTTGCAACAGTCCACCAGACTGTTGCTAAGAGCCGCCTTTCAAATCCCTCTTGTAGAAGTACAAGCCCCACTCTTGCATGGGGGGAGCTCGAGGGGGGAGGGTATGACCCCCTCGTATTCAATACTCTTCTTCTGCGACAAAAAGCGAGATACAGAACTTGAAAAATGAACAACATCGAACATGAAACAAAAAAAGCGACAGCCTTCAAAAACTGTCGCTTTTTGGCGCAGAAGGAGGGATTTGAACCCTCGCGCGGCTTTTGACCGCCTACTCCCTTAGCAGGGGAGCCCCTTCGGCCACTTGGGTACTTCTGCAAACTCATATAAAATTGGCGGAGAGAGTGGGATTCGAACCCACGGATGCTTTCACATCGCCGGTTTTCAAGACCGGTGCTTTCGACCACTCAGCCATCTCTCCGTGTGAAAACGCCGCTTGTCAATCCCAAACGCAGGATATAGAATACCATATCCACCCACCGTTGTCAAGGCGAAAGCCACCGCCTGCGAAAAAATTTTTGAAAAAATTGAAATTAGGGCTTGCAAAATGGAAAAAGGTGTGGTACTATAACAAAGCTGTCTGACAGCGAAGTACATATCCGGGTGTGGCGAAGTTTGGTATCGCGCTTGAATGGGGTTCAAGAGGCCTTGAGTTCGAATCTCAACACTCGGACCACGACGGAATATCCGCAAGGATATTCCGTCTTTTTTTGTTTTACGGTAGTTTCCCCGCAAAATAGATGTTTTTTTGTTATGAATTTCCGAAATTAAGCTGTAAATTTTTGCGCTGTTTTTCCTTCCCAAAACCGCAGCGTGTGGAATTCGCGTGGAATACGCGTTGAAATGAAAAATTTGCCCCGAATATCCCATCTCGGAATATTCGGGGATTTTGTATTTTCATCAAGTGCAAGGACTGCGGTTAAAAGGTGACCAGATGAAAATATTTGTGAGGTGTGAAAAGTCCTCTCAATGAAAAGGCGTGCAATGAATCAAATTATAGTAGACAAAACCCGCTATGGCGCAGTGCAGCACCGTAGCGGGTTTTAGTATTTTGGATAGATTACTCCAGCGGGGCGATGATGACCTCCACGCCGTTGTCGCGGAGATATTTCACATCTTCCGGCGGTGCGGCAGGGTCGGTGACCACGGTAGTCAGCTGCTTGGTCTGACAGATGGGTGCGCTGGCATTGGCGTAGAACTTGGTGTGGTCCAGTGCGGCAATGACGATCTTGGAGCGATCGACGATGGTCTTTTTCAGCATGGCCGTCTCCATAGAGCATTCACGCAGACCCCAAGAAGGGATGAAGCCGTCGGAGGAGAGAACACACACATCAATGCTGGGGAAGAAAGCCAGTGCCTCGGAGGCGATGATGCCGGCGGTACCAAGCAAATCATATTTAACGATGCCGCCGATGCAATAGATCTGCAGATCGGGATAGCTGCCCAACAACAAGGCGGTACGCAAGGAGTTGGTGAGAATGGTCAGATCCTTACGGTTGGTGAGGAGTTTGGCTACTTCGTGGACCGTTGTACCGTTGTCGATAAAAACGGTGCAGGCCTCGGGGATCTTTTCAGCTACTTTCTTGGCGATAGCCTGCTTTTCCCGCTGACTGCTGTCGGCACGGGAGGTCCAAAGGGGGATTGTTTCCGTGGTGCGCTTCTGATTTGTGCCGTCGATCAATTCAGCACCGCCGTAGATCCTGCGGATTACCCCCTCGGATTCCAACCGATCCAGATCACGGCGGATGGTGGCGATGGAGACACCGAAGGTTTCTGCCAACTCATTGTTGTTAATGTACTGGTTTTGCATCAAAAGATGCTTAATTTGTGTAAGTCTGTCCTGTTTCATTTTGTTGTCCCCACAATACTCAGTAAAATATGCACAGATCAAGCGGTGCATACGGCTAAAGTATAACATCGATCATTTTTTGTGTCAACCTTGCAAAACGAACATTTTATGAAAGAGGTTTACAAAAAATGATCGTTTTAAAAGGTGAAAACGCCGAAAAACAAGGCGTTTTTTGTTCATTTTAGTAGAAAACACTGTAAAAAGAGAAAACAACGTTGACAAACGAACAAAATGAAGCTACACTGAATTTACAAAAAACAAACATACATATGAGCGAAACGATCAGAACTTTTACATGGAAGAGAGAAAACTGGTCGATGAAAGGATCCTCTTATGATAAAAGGTATTGCGTTTGACTTTGATCACACGCTGTATGATCGCGATGCAACATACGAAAAGCTGCTGGACGGTTTTATGGAGTACTTCGCCGAGTACCTGAGAGAGGGAATTACGAGGGAAGAGGTGCTGGAGACCATTCAGCGCTGTGATAGAACCGGTATTTATAAGGATGCCCATTGGGAAGGGATATACCGTGATACGCTGGAGAGCGGTATTTTCGCCAAGCACCCTACCTATGAGGTGTATTACGAGGGTTTCCTCGAGAATAACTACCCCGAGAACATCGTGCTGTATGAGGATACGCTCTATGCGTTGGACACTCTGCGGCGGAAGGGATACAAGGTGGGAATTCTCACCAATGGCCCCTCGGTCTATCAGCGCGGCAAAGTGGAGCGGGTAGACCTTCACTACCATGTGGACGCTGTGGTGGTGGGCGGCGATTTGCCCGACCCCAAGCCTCACAAGGACGCCTTTGCCGAGACCTGCCGAAGGATGGGCTGCACTTTAGAGGAATGTGCCTATGTGGGCGACCACCCCATTAACGATGTGGATGGCGCACGGAAAGCGGGCATGACCGGCATCTGGTTCCGCTCCGTGGGAATCTGGTTTCCGGAGATTGAACCGGCAGAATACGCTGTGGATGCCTTGGGCGAGCTGCCTGAGCTGATTGAAAAAATCAACGGCAAACAATAACTGTGTATTTAAGGGACACTTCGTCCATTAAATAAAAATTTTTTAGGAGGAACAAATATGAAAAGAGCACTTGCATTGCTGCTTGCACTGATTATGGCATTTGGCCTGCTGGCCGGCTGCGGCAGCAAGCCCGCAGACGGTGGCCAGGATGCTGCCCCCGATGCTGCCGCTGATTGGGACGGCACCATCACCATCGTGCAGTCTTCCGACATCATCGGCTGGGACCCCTGCGCCTCTGCCGATGTCAACACCAAGAACTGCATGAAGAACCTGCTGAACCGTACCTTCGAGACCGATGAGAACCTGAAGGCTATCCCCATCATGGTTGAGAGCTTCGAGCAGCTGGACGATCTGAACTGGACCTTCACTCTGAAGGAAGGCATCAAGTTCTTCGACGGCACTCCCTGCACCGCCAACGATGTGAAGTTCTCCGTCATGCGCGCCCGCGAGACCTCTTCTTCCGGTAAGTCTCTGTATGGCCCCATCGAGGAGTTCAATGTTGTGGATGATCGCACCTTCACCATCAAGACCGCCAACGTCTACAACTCCCTGCCCACCGCTCTGTCCAACACCTCCGGTGCCGTCCTGTCCCAGGCTTGGGTCGAGAAGGCTGATGCCGGCGAGTGCACTTGGGAAGATGTCATGAAGAACGGTGCTACCGGCCGTTACTATCTGGGCGAGCACGTCATCGGTGACCATGTCACCCTGATCGCCAACGAGAACTATTTCGACTATGATACCGACGGCGCTAAGAATAAGGAGCTGATCTTCAAGGTCATCCCCGAGGCCACCACCCGTACCATCATGGTGCAGACCGGTGAGGCTGACGTGAACGTCAACTTCGACACCGTGGCTATGGCTGAGTGCCAGGCCGATCCCAATGTCCAGGTCATCCAGCACGAGTCCTCTCGTATCGACCTGCTGATCCTCAACACCGCTTCCGAGGCATTTGCTGACAAGCGCGTCCGTCAGGCTGTGGCTTTCGCCGTCAACCGTGAAGACTGCCTGTCCGTTGGTGCTGAGGGCTACGGCGCTGTGTGCTACAGCTCCCTGTCCCCCTCCACCGAGGGTTATGTGGACAACCCCGCCGGCTACAAGTATGACGTCGAGAAGGCCAAGGCTCTGATGGCCGAGGCTGGCGTCACCTCTCTGGATGTGAAGGCCGCTGTTAAGACCGATGCTGAAGAGCGTATCATGCAGGTGGTTCAGGCCAACCTGAAGGAGATCGGCATCAACCTGACCTTCAACCGCGTGGACAACACCGTCCTCACTGAGCTGATGGCCAACAACGAGTACGATATGTGCATGAACGCCTATGCACACTATCAGGATCCCGAACTGTTCTACGGCCGCTATCTGGGCACCACCGGTATCGGCGCTAACAACTATGCACACTATCAGAGCGCTGAGGCTGATGCTGCCATCGCCGCTGCCGCTACCACCGATGCTGCTGTCCGCCAGGCATCCCTGGAGAAGCTGTGCACCATCATCTGTGAGGATGTGCCTTGGGTCGGTCTGTACACCGAGGAGCTGTACTGCCTGGCTCGTGCCGGTGTCAAGGGCGTCAACATGAACCTTGAGACCACTTACTGGTATCACACCATCTGCTATTAAGAGATTGTCTCCGATAGGGACCTTCCCCAAAGAGTAAAACCGTTCATTATGGTGGGGGCGCGACTTCGTGTCCGCCCCCACCACATTCTTTATTTACTGCGATCGTTCGCAGTTCTCCGCTTCGGGCGCCGAAGACACGGTGGCCCATTGACGAATTCAAGAGGAGGCTATGACTTGTGGTTAAGTACGCTCTGAAGCGTCTGCTGTACATGATCCCGGTGACCATCGGCGTTATTTTCGTGGTGTACCTCATCATGTACCTGACCCCCGGCGACCCTGTGGCGTTGCTGCTGGGCCCTGACGCAACGCCGGAACTGATCGAGGAGACCCGCGCTGCGCTGGGTATCAGCGATCCGTTCTTTGTGCAATTTTTTAACTATGTAATCAACCTATTTACCGGACATTTCGGCACTTCCTGGTACACGGGTAACGATGTTTCCCTGCGCCTGTTCAGTGCCATTCCCTACACGCTGATCCTGACGATCCTGGCGCTGGCCCTGGCGTTGATCATTTCGATCCCCATGGGCGTCATTGCTGCCGTCCGTCAGAATAGACCTGCCGACTACGCGGTGAGCTTGTTCGCCATCTGCGGCGTGTCTGCCCCTACGTTCTGGGTCGGTATTATGCTGATCCTGCTGTTCAGCGTATATATGGGCATCCTGCCCTCTGCCGGTGTGGATTCGTGGGAGAGCTACATTCTTCCCTCCATCACCATGAGCTTCAATCTTTTGGCCAGTATCACCCGTACCCAGCGCTCCTCCATGCTGGAGGTGCTGCGTGCCGACTACATCCGTACGGCTAAGGCCAAGGGTGTCAGCAATCGTGTTGCGGTGTATTATCACGCCCTGCGCAACGCCATCATCCCCTCCATCACCGTGGCCGGCATCAACTTCGGTACGCTGATGGGCGGCTCGGTGGCCATTGAGACGGTGTTTGCCGTTCCCGGCGTGGGCCGTCTGCTCTCCGACAGCATCAAGATCCACGATACGCCTACCGTTATCGGCTGCATGGTCTTTACGGCCATTACCGTCAGTATCGTCAACCTCATCGTCGATATGCTGTATGCTGCCATCGACCCGCGCATTAAGGCGCAGTATCTGAAGGGAGGTAAGAAGTCGTGAACCAGAACCCTGTGAATGGAACTTCCAATGCTGATCTGCGTAAAGCTTACAAGCGTCAGAGTCAGGGACGCGATATCTGGCGTCGTTTCTGCAAAAACAAGATGGCTGTTGCCGCCTTGATTGTTCTCAGCATTATCGTGCTGGCTGCCTGCACCGCAGACCTCTTCTGGGACTACGAGCAGGATGCCTGCGCTCTGAATATCTCCGAAAAGCTGCAAAAGCCCAGCCGCGAGCACATCCTCGGCACCGATGAATTGGGCCGCGACATTCTCTGCCGCCTCGTCTATGGTGCCCGCGTGTCTCTGGAAGTGGGTATCGGTGCTGCCACCTTTGCTCTGGTGATCGGTGCCATTCTTGGCTCTATCGGCGGCTATTACGGAGGAAGGGTCGACTCAATTATCATGCGTGTCACCGATGTCTTGCTGGCAATACCGGGATTATTGCTGGGTATTGCCATCGTCAGCGCCTTTAAGCCTACGGTGTTCTACATGGCGTTGGCCTTCGGTATTTCGTATGTGTCAAAGTTTACCCGTATTATCCGTTCTGCCATTTTGAGTATTCGTGATCAGGAGTATGTGGAGGCCGCCCGCGCCATCGGCGCAAAGGATCATGTCATCATTCTGCGCCACATTCTCCTCAACTGCATGGCACCTATCCTTGTGCAGTACGCACTGTGCATCGGCACCCGTATCCTCAGCGTGTCCACACTGAGCTTCATCGGTCTGGGTATTCAGGCACCTACCCCCGACTGGGGCAGCATGCTGGCAGGCGCCCGCGCCTACATCCGCGGCAATACCTATCTGGTCATGGGCCCCGGTCTTGCACTGCTGCTGACCATCAGCTCGTTCAATATTATCGGTGATGGTATCCGTGACGCGCTGGATCCTCGTCTGAAGAAGTAAGGAGGCAAGCATGGAAGAAAAGAAAATCACCTCCGAAAATGAGGAAATGTTGAATATCAAAAACCTCGTTGTCCACTATGAGACGGACGAGGCGCTGGTCAAAGCCATCAACGGCATTGATTTGGTGATTAAACACGGTAAAGCCCACGGCCTCGTGGGAGAGACGGGCGCAGGTAAGACCACTACCGCTCTGTCTATTCTGAACCTTGTCCCCGATCCTCCGGGAAGAATTGTCTCCGGTGAGATCACGCTGGACGGTGAAAAGCTCATTGCTGAGCTGCCTCTGACCAATGAAGAGCGTGAAAAGCTGGAGGCAGAGGGCAAGCTTCCCCCTTGCGCTCCTGCTAAGACGGAGCGTGAGTTTGAGCATATCCGTGGTGATAAAGTGGCCATGATCTTCCAAGATCCCATGACGGCGCTAAACCCCGTGATGACCGTGGGCGATCAGATTGCTGAGTCCATTCGCCTTCATCAGGGTTTGGATAGAGCTGCGGCTGCGGAGCGCGCCAAGGAGATGCTGGAGTTGGTGGGTATTCCCGGCATCCGCGCCAATGAGTATCCCCATCAGTTCTCCGGCGGCATGAAGCAGCGTGTCATTATCTCTATGGCCCTGGCCTGCAATCCCCGCTTGCTGATCGCTGACGAGCCTACCACTGCACTGGATGTGACCATTCAGGCACAGGTGCTGGATCTGATGCGTGAACTGCGCGATAAGTTCGACATGGCACTGCTGATGATCACCCACGACTTGGGTATCATTGCCGAAATGTGCGACGAGGTCTCTGTTATGTATGCCGGTCGTATCGTGGAACACGGTACGCTGGAGGACATCTTCGACAACACCAGCCATCCCTATACCCAGGGTCTTTTCAACTCCATCCCCAACATTGAGGATAGAAAATCTGACCTTAAACCCATCCGCGGCTTGATGCCCGATCCTGCCAACCTGCCTGCAGGCTGTGCCTTCTGCCCCCGCTGCGATTACGCTACAGAGCGCTGCGCAGTAGAGAAGCCTGAAAAGATTTGGCTTAGCGACACTCATTGTGTGGAGTGCCACCTGTATCAGCAGGGCGACACGGCGAAAAAGCTGTAAAGGAGGAACGAATGATGAGCAATACGACAGAAAATCGCGACATCCTGTTGGAAGTTCGCAATCTCAAAAAGTATTTCAAGCGTTCCGACGGCTATCTCCATGCAGTGGACGATGTGAGCTTTACGCTGGAGCGTGGTAAGACGCTGGGTATCGTGGGTGAGTCCGGCTGCGGCAAGTCCACCACGGGCCGTGCCATCCTTCGTCTGACAGAGCCTACCTCCGGTGAGGTGCTCTTTGAGGGCATAGATGTTACCAAGCTCAATAAGGAAGAGATGCGCAAAATGCGCACGGAGATGCAGATCATCTTCCAGGATCCCTTTGCCTCTCTTGATCCTCGTCAGACGGTCTCTCAGGCCATTGAGGAGCCTCTGCGTCTCAACGGCATCATTAAGGATAAGAAAGAGCGCTTTGCCCGCGTCATGGAGCTGATGGAGACGGTGGGTCTTGCTGAACGTCTGGTGAACACCTATCCCCATGAGTTGGACGGCGGCCGCCGTCAGCGTATCGGCATCGCCCGTGCACTGGCCATGAACCCCAAGTTCATCATCTGCGATGAGCCTGTGTCGGCACTGGATGTATCCATTCAGGCACAGATTCTGAACCTGATGAAGAAGATCCAGCGTGATATGGGTCTTACCTATATCTTCGTCACCCACGATCTGTCGGTCATCAACCACTTTGCCGATGAGATCGCCGTCATGTATCTGGGCCGTATGGTGGAGAAAGCACCCACTGAGGAGCTGTTCAATAACCCCCTCCATCCCTACACGAAGGCACTGCTCTCCGCGATCCCCGTTCCCAGCATCCATCGTAAGCGCGAGCGCATCACCCTGCAGGGCGAGGTGGGCTCTCCCATCAATCCCAAACCCCAGTGTCGCTTCGCAGGACGCTGCCCCAACGCCACGGAGGCATGCTTTGCCAGTGAGCCGCCTTTGGTAGAGGTATCGAAAGACCACTTTGTGGCCTGCCACCTGTGCAAATAATCTAACAGAAAAAAGGGGTGTAAAATTTGCCCCGAAAGGATCAACATATGAGCAAGTATGAATTCAGATACCTCTCTCAGGAGGATATCCTTTCTCTGAACATCCCCTATGAGGATGTGATCGATGCCGTGGAAAAGGTCATGAGCGAGTTTGGCAAGGGCACTTGCCAACTGCCTGTAAAGGTTCATGTCAACTCCCGTCCCGGTACGTATATCAACGCCATGCCCGCCTATGTGGGCGGCGAGAAGGAAGCGCAGGGCATGAAGTGGGTGGCCGGATATCCCGAGAACCGCGGCAAGGGGCTGCCTGTCACTTGGGGCTTGATGGTGATGAATGATTGTGATACCGGCGCTGTCACCGCTGTGATGGATGCCCGTTGGATCACCGCCATTCGTACTGCCGCTGTGACCGCTGTCACCGCCAAGTACTGCAAGGTGAAGAACACCCGCGCTATGACCATCATCGGCGCCGGTGAGCAGGGTAAGTGGAACGCCCGCCTTTTGAAGATGGTGATTCCCGAGCTGGAGAAGATCTATGTGGGTGATCTCTATCCCGCCGCAGTGGAGGCCTATCTCAACAAGATGCGGCCCCTCATGCCGGAGATGGAGTTCGTCCCCATCTACACCGATGAGGAGCGTCAGGCCGCCATCGATGATTCTCAGATCCTGCTGACGGCTACTCAGCGTGGCGATAAGCCTCTCATCTACTGCGAGATGCTCCACAAGGGTATGCTGGGCATTCCTCTGGAGTCCACCGCTTGGGAGGGCAAGACCTATACTCGCTTCGCCGACCGCTTCGTCTGCGATGACCGCAATCTGGTGGATACCTACCTCAAGGACGGTAAGTATACCGACGGTCTGCCTCCTGTGGAGGATCAGCTGATTCTGGGCGATATTATCAACGGTGTCGTGCCCGGTCGTGTCAGCGAGGAGGAGTTTGTCATCACCTCCAGCCATGGTATCGCACTGAGCGATGTGGCTGTGGGCAAGATGATTTTGGAGAAGGCTGAGGCTCAGGGCGTTGGCACCATGCTGACGCTGATGGAAGAGAACGATATTCTGCGCTAAGGTGAGCATTTGCCACCGCCGAAAGGAAGTGCGCCGGTATGATTGATATTAAACTGGTAGGTTTGGATCTGGATGGAACGCTGCTGGACGATGATCGAAAGATCCGTCCCCGCACCATTGAGGCATTGCGCTCAGCTGCGGAGAACGGCATCAATCTGGCTGTCATCAGTGGACGAAATTTCTTGGCTGTCCCCGCCGAGATTCGTGGATTATCCTTCATCCGCTATTATGTGCTGTGCAACGGCGCAGCTATCTATGATGCGTGGGAGGATAACATGCTCTACCGCGCGGATATCCCGCTGGATGAGGCCATTGAGATTTACCATGCGCTGGAGCAGGAGGATGTGTATTACGACTGCTATCTCAGCGATGGTGCGTGGACGCAGCAGAGCCACTTTGACCGCATTGACGAGTTTGTCCCTGTGGAATCCCACCGCGCCTTCCTAAAGGTCAGCAGAACACCGTTCCCCAATCTCTGCGAAGCGCTCAAGCAGCGGGGAAAGCCCGTGTGGAAAGTGCAGTCCATTTACAAGGACACCGCCACCCGTGATAAGGAGATGGCGCGTTTGCAGGCGCAATTTCCCCAGTACAGCCTCTGTACGGCCTATTCCTACAATTTGGAATTCAATGTACCCGAGGCCAACAAGGGCGATGGCTTAATGCAGCTGGCGAGGATTCTCGACATCCCACCGGAGCAGGTGATGGCCTTTGGCGATGGCGGTAATGATGTGACCATGCTGAAAAACGCCGGAACGGGTATTGCCATGGGCAACGCCTCCACTGCCGCCAAAGCAGCGGCCAATTATATCGGCCCTACCAACACGGAGGACGGTGTGGCGCAGGTGCTGGAAGCAATGGTCAACTGGAAAAAACTATTACATCAGGTATAAATCGTAAAATGTTGTCCCAAAGGGGGACTACGGAGGAAACATGAAAGGCAGTATTGCAATTTTGGGCGGCGGTAACGGCGCTCATACCATGGCGGGCGATTTGGCTCTGCGTGGTTATTCTGTGCGTATGTATGAGGACGCGGCTTTTATTGGAAAGTTGAGTGTCCTGCGCGAGACACTGACCATCCGCTGCAGCGGACAGATCAGCGGCAATGCCAA
Source organism: Oscillospiraceae bacterium (assembly GCA_017408915.1). Classification (GTDB taxonomy): domain Bacteria; phylum Bacillota; class Clostridia; order Oscillospirales; family Oscillospiraceae; genus Vescimonas. The sequence goes on from JAFQTS010000031.1 coordinate 28,635, forward strand.
GATCGAGATGTTGACTGATGACATGGCAAAGGCCATCGACGGCGTGAAGTTCATCGCCGTGGTGACACCCTCTACAGCGCACCTGTCTGTGGCGAAGAAACTGAGGGGCTTGGTAAAGCCTGAGCAGGTGATCTTAATCTATCCCGGCGGCTTCGGTGCGCTGGAGTTTAAGAAGGTGCTGGGTGAGGAGTGTCCCGTCATTGTGCAGACCAACAATCTGCCCTATGACACCCGCTTGAATGGTCCTGCCTCTATCTACTGCTCCGGTATGAGCCCCGTCAGCGTGGCTATGTTCCCCGCCGATGCCGACAAGGAGATTTTGGAGGAGGTCATGGACATCTCGCCTTTTGACAAGGTGTACCAAGATGTATTGGAGAGCGACCTCTCCTTGGTGAACCCCTCCGTCCACTCCGGCCCTTGCCTTATTAACATCGGTGCTATTGAGCAGCAGGCACTCCGTGGGCAGTTCTGCATGTACGAGCATTTCACCTTCAGCGCTGCCAAGATCGACTGGGCCATCGATGCCGAGCGTAAGGCGGTGGGCGCTGCCTTTGGCTACAAACTGACCCCCTTGGAGGACTTCTGCGAGCCCAAGGACGGCGTGCTGAAATGGCAGGATATTTATCAGAAGATGCACGGCGCGCCGGAACTGACCCCCATCACGGGTCCTGACAGTATTTGGAACCGCTACTTGACGGAGGACTGCCCCAACGGCCTTGTGCCTTGGAGCGAGCTGGGTAAGCTTTGCGGTGTGCCCACCCCTACCATGGATGCCATCATCAGCATCTATTCCCTCGTCCACGAGCGGGATTGGCGCGGCACCGGCATCGGTCTTGATACCCTCGGCCTCGACGGCATGAGTGTGGCAGAGATCCACAACTATCTCAAGACGGGAAAGAAAGCATAAACCAATAACGGTACCTCCTAATTCCGTTTTCCATAGTGCCAAAACTACAGAGAGCGGCTCACATTGTGGGCCGCTTTCTGTAGCTGAAAAAGGAATTGTCACAGGGGGGAGGGGACTGTTATAATGAAGAAAAATGCCAAGGAGGAGAACTCCATGAAATATTATCTTGGCCTCGATCAGGGAACAACGGGCGTAACGGCCATCCTATTTGACGAACAGTGGCGACAGGCGGGGCGGGGCTACCGCGAGATTCGGCAGATCTATCCCCAAGGAGGCTGGGTGGAGCATGATGCCATGGATATTTGGCACGCTGCCTGCGAGGCAGTGCAGCAAGCACTCCGCGCCGCCGATGCCGCGCCCAAGGACATCCTCGCCATCGGTCTTGACCACGAGGGCGAGAGCGTCATGCTGTGGGACAAGGTGACGGGTACACCCCTACACAACACCATCGTGTGGCAGGATCGCCGCACGGCCCAGATGGCCGAGACATTGGCAGAAACCCACGGCGAATTCATCCGCAACCGTACGGGATTGTCGGTGGATTCCTATTTCAGCGCCATGAAGCTGCGGTGGCTGCTGGACAATGTGCCCGAGGCTCGTGAAAAACTGATGGAGGGTCGATTGCTGGCGGGCAACATGGATGCATGGCTGGCGTGGAATATCACGGGCGGCGCCCATGTGACGGATCCTTCCACCGCCTCCCGCACCATGCTGATGAATCTCCACACCTGCCAGTGGGACGAGGAGATTCTCGACTTGCTGGAGATCCCCCGTGAGATTCTGCCCGAAATCTCCGATAGTGCCGCAATGTTCGGCAACGCCGATCCACAGCGGTTTTGTGGGATTTCTGCACCCTTGTGCGGCTTGCTGAACGATCAGCAGGCGGCGCTCTTTGGGCAGAACTGCTTTGAAAAGGGTGGTGTAAAGACCACCTACGGTACAGGCTGCTTCATGCTGATGAACACGGGAAGTAAGCCTGTGATCTCGAAAAATGGTTTAGTGACCACCGTGGGCTGGCGCTTGAATGGCGAGACTACCTACGCCCTCGATGGCGGCATCTACATCTCGGGGGCGGCTACACAATGGCTGCGGGATGGGCTGAAAATTATCTCCTCTGCCGCGGAGACGGAGGGGATGGCTTATGCTGCGGGAGACAATGGCGGCGTGTACTTTGTGCCTGCGTTTACGGGACTTGCTGCCCCTTATTGGGACTCCTACGCCCGCGGCATGATGATCGGCATCACAGGGGGCACGACCCGTGAGCAGATCGTGCGGGCAACGCTAGAGTCCACCGCCTATCAGGTGAGCGATCTTCTCAAGGTGATGGAGCGTGATGCAGGCGCTGCCATTATCGCCATGCGCTGTGATGGCGGGGCGGTGGCCAACGGATTTTTGATGCAGTTTCAAGCGGATATTTTGGGTATCCCCCTCCATGTGCCGAAGATCACCGACACTACGGCGCTGGGTGCTGCCTTCATGGCGGCTATTGGCGGTGGATTCTACCGCCGTGCTGGGGAGTTGCGGAATTGTTGGCAACTGGAGCGCACCTATGAGCCGAAGATGAGCCTCGATCAGCGTGAGGCACTGCTGGAGCGCTGGCACAGCGCCGTAGAGCGGGCAAAAGGGTGGGAGCGCTGATAAGAAGGAAAATGATTTTTCCATAACGAATATAATAGATATAATCTCAACACTCGGACCACGACGGAATATCCGCAAGGATATTCCGTCTTTTTTTGTTTGGTGAATTATACTATCAAGTGCAACATTAGAGGAAAAAGAAGAAGTTCATACAGATCTCTGGTAGAATGAAGTTACCACACACCAAACTACGGAAGGGAGACCTGTATGAACTACCATCATCTTACCATAGAAGAGCGCA
>JAFQTS010000032.1 GCA_017408915.1 Oscillospiraceae bacterium
CCGTCCCGTCACCGAGTTTAATGACCGTCTCCACACTTTGCTGGACGACATGACCGAGACGCTGCTGGACAGCGGCGGCGTGGGTCTGGCTGCCCCTCAGGTGGGCATCCTGCGCCGTGTCTGCGTGGTGCAGAATGAGGACGATGAGATCATCGAGCTCATTAACCCCGAGATCATCGAGACCGAGGGCGAGGAGACGGCTCTTGAGGGCTGCCTCAGCGTTCCCGGCAAGTACGGTGAGGTCACTCGTCCTTACTATGTCCGCGTCCGTGCACAGGATCGTAACGGCGAGTGGTTTGAGGCTGAGGACGAGGGCTTGACCGCCCGTTGCTTCTGCCACGAGATCGAGCATCTGGACGGTCATCTGTTCGTGGAGCGCACCGATCGCCTCATGGAGGGTGAAGAGCTGCAGCAGTGGCTGCGGGACCACGCCGAGGAGTATGAGTTTGACGAGGAGATGGAGGACGAGGAGTAATGCGTATTCTGTTTATGGGTACGCCCGACTTCGCCGTGGCATCTTTGAAGGCACTCATTGAAGCAGGCCACGAGATCTGCGGCGTATTCACCCAGCCCGACCGTCCCAAAAACCGTGGACATAAGATGGTTGCGCCTCCTGTAAAGGAGTATGCCTTGTCGCAGAACTTGACGGTCTATCAGCCCACCAAGCTCCGTGACGGCGAGGCGTTGGCCTTGGTGCGTGAGCTGAACCCCGATCTAACGGTGGTGGCTGCCTATGGCCGGATCCTGCCCGAGGATATTTTGGAGACCCCGCGTTTGGGCTCTATCAACGTCCATTCTTCCATCTTGCCTAAGTACCGTGGTGCTGCCCCCATTAACTGGGCCATCCTCAACGGCGATGCTGTGACGGGTGTCACCATCATGTACATGGCGAAGGAACTGGACGCAGGCGACATCATCCGCTGCGCCGAGACAGCAATCGACCCCGATGAAGATGCACTGACCCTTACCGAGCGCTTGGCCGTCTTGGGCGGCGAGACGCTGGTGCAGGCAGTGGCTGATTTGGAAAGTGGCTGCGCCACCCGCACGCCTCAGGATCATGCTGCCCACACCTATGCCCCCATGCTGGACAAGTCCTTGAGTCCCATGGACTTTACCAAGTCCGCCTTGGAACTGCACAATCAGGTGCGCGGCCTCATTCCTTGGCCCTGCGCCAACGCCACCATTCACGGCGTGACGCTGAAGGTGCATCGCACCGCCGTGGGCGAGGAGACCACCGCTCCCGCTGGCAGCGTGGTAGAGGCCAATAAGCGCGGTATTGCCATCGCCTGCGGTGACGGCAAGGTGCTGCGCCTTTTAGAAGTACAGGCCGATGGCGGCAAACGTATGGCGGCCTCCGCCTATCTTGCAGGCCATCCCATGGAATGTGACGTATGAAAGAGAATTTCCGCAAAACCGCCCGCGACACAGCGCTGGAGGTGCTGTTGAGCGTGTCGGCAGCCAACGCTTGGTCTGACGGCAGCTTAAAGCGCACCATCGCCAAAAATGGTCTCGATAACCGTGATGCCGCTCTATGCAGCCGCATCGCCTACGGTGTCATTCAGAACCGTGCGTACCTCGATTACTACATCGACCTTTGGTGCGCCCAGCCTGCCCGCAAGCTGGAGCCCCTCATTTTGAATATTCTCCGCATCGGCGCCTATCAGATCCTTTTTATGGACAAGGTGCCCCACCGCGCCGCCGTCAATGAGGCGGTGGAGATGACGAAGCGCCATGGCCGCCCCAAAGCAAGCGGCATGGTGAATGCTGTGTTGCGCAAGTTTGTCACCAACTGGCTGGATCTGCCCCCGCTGCCCAGCGGCAGTGCGGCCGAAACCCTCAGCATCCGCTATAGCCATCCCCTGTGGTTGGTGAAGCGCTTGGTGGAGATCTTGGGTGAGAAAGAGGCAGAGCAATACCTCGCCAGCAATAACGCCATTGTCCCCACCACGGTGCAGACCAACACCATGAAAACCGAGCCGAAGAAGCTGGAGAACGCCTTGCAGGCCGTGGGGGCGGAAGTAACACCCCATCCTTGGTTGGAGGGCTGCTTTGAGGTCAGCGGCACAGGCGATTTGGAGCGGATGGAACTGTTCCGCGATGGCATGTTCACCGTGCAGGATGCCGCCGCCCGCTTGGTATCTACGGTAGCCCAGTGCGGGGAAGAGGACAACGTACTGGACGTTTGTTCCGCACCCGGCGGCAAGTCCTTCGCCATCGCCATCGACCGCAATGACCACGGCAAAATCATCTCCTGCGACATCCATCCCCATAAGCTGAAGCTCATTGAGAAGGGCGCCGAGCGCCTTGGCCTTACTTCCATTACCCCTGCGCTGGCAGACGGTAGGGAGGAGCATACCGCTTGGGTTGGCGCAGCCGATGTGGTGGTAGCCGATGTGCCCTGCTCGGGACTTGGCATCATTCGTAAAAAACCCGATATCCGCTATAAGAAGGCAGAGGAACTTGCCAATCTCCCTGCCATTCAGCGTGATATTCTCCATAACGCCTCCCGCTACGTCCGCGATGGCGGCACGCTGGTGTATTCCACCTGTACGGTGCTGCCCGAGGAAAACGAGGAGGTTGTGAAATGGTTCTTGGAGAACCACCCCGAATTTACCCTCTCGCCCTTCGAACTGCCCCACCCCTTGGGCAAGTGCGAGGGTATGTTGACCCTGTGGCCTCACCGCCACGGAACAGACGGCTTTTTCATCTGCCGCATGGTAAAGGAGTAACCATGATTGACATCAAATCTCTCAATTTGCAGGAGATGACCCAGCTTCTGCGGGATATGGGCGAGCCTGCTTTCCGTGGAAAGCAGGTCTATACGTGGCTCCATAAGGGCGTCACCTCCTTTGAGGAGATGTCGAATCTCAGCAAGCCCCTCCGCGCCAAATTGCAGGAGCAGTGCTATATCACTGTCCCCACCGTGGCACGGAAGCAGTGCTCGGCGCAGGACGGCACGGTGAAATACCTGTGGCGTTTGGGTGATGGCAACTGCATTGAAACGGTCTTGATGCGCTATCATCATGGCAATACTGTGTGCATCTCTTCTCAGGTGGGTTGCCGCATGGGCTGCGCTTTCTGCGCCAGCACCATTGCAGGCAAGGTGCGCGATTTGACCGCCTCTGAGATTCTCGATCAGGTGATGTTCACCCAACTGGACAGCGGATTGCCCATTTCCAACATTGTGCTGATGGGCATAGGTGAGCCGCTGGACAATTTACAAAATGTTTTGAAATTTTTGGAACTTGTCAACAGCCCCGACGGTCTAAATATCGGTATGCGTCACATTAGCCTCTCTACCTGCGGCGTTGTGCCGAAGATTGACGAATTGGCAGCGCTGAACTTGCAGCTGACTCTCTCCGTTTCTCTCCACGCACCCGATAGTGAGACCCGTTCCCGCATTATGCCCGTCAATAAGGCATACGATGTGGAGGAGCTGTTTGCCGCCTGTCACCGCTATTTCCAAAAGACGGGCCGCCGCATCAGCTTTGAGTACGCCATGATCGACGGTGTCAATGACTCCGATCAGCAGGCTGATCTCATTGCCAAGAAGATTCGCGGCATGCCGGGCCATGTGAACCTGATCCCTCTCAACGAGGTGGCAGAGAGTCCCTTTAAGCCCAGCCGCCGTGTGGCAGCGTTCCAAAAACGATTGGAGAGCCACGGCATTACTGCCACTGTCCGCCGCAGCTTAGGCGGCGATATCGACGCATCCTGCGGCCAGCTGCGCCGCAAAGCCATGGAGGAAGAGAACCGATGAAAACGTGGGGAATCACCGATACAGGTCTTGAGCGTGCTGAAAATCAGGACGCTTTTGCCACTGCGGAAATCGCCGGGTTTACGGTCGCGGTGGTCTGCGACGGTATGGGCGGCACCACCGGTGGTCAGATTGCCAGTACGTTGGCGGTAGACACGGTGATGGAGCAGCTGCATACAGCCCTCCGTGAGGATATGGATGAGGGTCAGCTTACCCAAGCCACCCTCTACAGTATCGCCTGCGCCAACGATGCCATTCGCCTCCGTGCTGAGGAGGACGAGGAACTGTCCAAAATGGGCACGACGCTCGTCTGTGCCCTGTGCCGTCCCAACGGGGAGACCTTGCTGTGCAACATCGGCGACAGCCGTGGCTACCACCTCTCCCGCGACGGCATCCGGCAGATCACCCGCGATCACAGCGTGGTGGAGAACATGGTGGAGCGCGGCGAGCTTACTCATGCGCAAGCACGCCATCATCCCAACCGTAATCTGATTACCCGCGCCTTAGGTCCTGAGGACATGGCCCAGGCCGATCATTTCACCGTCAAGCTGCAGGAGGGCGAATTCCTGCTACTGTGTACCGACGGTCTTGTCAACACGGTCTCCGAGCAGGAGATCTTATTTGAAGTCATCCATGAGAGCAATCTTGACGGCTGCTTGTCCCGCCTTGTAAAGCTCTCTTGTGATAACGGCGCGCCCGATAATGTAACGGTCGTGCTGATGCAGCAGTGAAAGGAGATGATACTTTGGATCAGTATGTAGGAAAAATGCTGGATAACCGCTATGAGCTGTTGGAACTCATTGGCTCGGGCGGCATGGCAAACGTGTATAAGACCAAGTGTCATCGCTTGAACCGCTTGGTTGCTGTAAAAATTCTGAAGAGTGAGTTGGCACAGGATGCTGATTTCCGTCGCCGTTTCCGCGACGAGTCTTTGGCAGTTGCCAAGCTGAGCCACGCCAATATCATGTCGGTGTACGACGTGTCCTCTTCTCAGGGCATCGAGTATATCGTCATGGAACTGCTGGATGGCATTACCCTCAAGCAGTATATGGAGCGTCGCAATCATATGAACTGGCGCGAGGCGCTGCACTTTATCACCCAAATCATGCGCGGCCTGAGCCATGCCCATTCCCGCGGTATTATCCACCGCGACATTAAGCCTCAGAACATCATGGTGCTCCGTGACGGCACGGTAAAGGTAGCCGACTTTGGTATCGCCTGCCTTGCCGATGCCAATCAGACCCTGACGCAGGAGGCATTGGGCAGCGTTCACTACATCTCTCCCGAGCAGGCCAAGGGCGAGCGCCTTGACGAGCGCAGCGATGTCTACAGCGCAGGCGTGGTGCTCTATGAGATGCTGACGGGCCGCCTGCCTTTCGAAGGTGACAACGCCGTTTCTGTGGCCATTCAGCACTTGAGCAGTGTCCCTCTTGATCCCCGTGAGGTCAATCCCGAGATCCCCGAGGCACTGGAGTTGATTTGCAAGAAGGCCATGTGCAGCGACATCAATCACCGCTATGCCAGTGCCGATGCCATGTTGTCTGATTTGGAGGCATTCCGTAAGAACCCCGAGGTGGATCTTGATTATATCAAGGAAGAACTGACCGTCAGTAAGGACGAGAAGCCCACCAATGATCTGCCTGTGAAGGAAGTCAAAGAGTCTCTCCGTAAGAAGGAGTATGTGGAAGAATCTTCCGCGTTCTTCCGTCTTGGCAATAAGAAACTGACGGGTCTGCTGATCGCAGCTGCGGCGTTGATCGTGCTGATTTTCGTCTTTATCCTCACTTCCTTTGGCTCGGGTTCCAGCTATGGCACCCATGAGGTACCCAATTTGCTGGGCTATACAGTGGAAGAGGCCAATACCTTGGAAGAGGTAGAAGATATCTTTACCATCGAGGTGGTGGGGCAGAAGAATGTTGAGGGCTATGAGCCCGGTCAGATCGTAGAGCAAACACCTACAGCGGGAGCAGAGCGCAAGAGTAACCTTGTTATTCAGGTGTATACCTGCCCCGAGCAGAAGACTGTATCGATGCCGAACCTCCTTGGTAACGTTTATCAGAGCGCTAAAATCGTGCTGCAGAACTACGATCTGCGCCTGAACATCACCCAGAGCAACGGTTTCTCCGACGAGTATCCCGCCGGTCAGATCATGGAGACGATCCCTGCTGCAGGTACGGCGCTCAAGCGCGGTGATGCCGTCATGCTGGTGGTCAGCAAAGGACCTGAGAAGATCACGGTTCCTACCTTTGTAGGTATGCAGTATGAAGGTGCTAAGACACAGGCCGAGAAAGCAGGCTTGGTCGTAGGCGTCCCTGTCTATGAGTATTCCGCAGCGCCTATCGGTCAGGTGATTGGACAGAGTATTGCCGAGACCACCACGGTACAGGGTGGTACGGAGATCGTTTTTACTGTCAGTGGAAGCGCTTCTCAGCAGAATCGTACGATGACGGTGGAATTTCTTATGCCGGAAGAGCTGTATGACGAAGCCTCTGTTCGTGTGGAGTTTATTATGGATGATCAGGTCGTAAACGTGCAGTTCTATAGCGGTGATGATGTCTCCGCCAGTTATAATTTTGAGGGTGTCGTTGGCAGCGCCGCCACTGTGTATGCGAAGTTCAATGGTATTGCCTCTGCTTCGCAGGTGATCAGCTTTTGATGCGCGGCCGTATTGAAAAAGCCCTCAGCGGCTTCTACTATGTCAATGTGGGCGATGAGATCTTGACCTGCCGCGCCCGTGGAAAATTCCGTAAAGAGGGTATGAGCCCTCTGGTAGGCGATTGGGTAAAGGTTACACCCTTAACACCCGGTGAAGGCGTAGTGGATGCCATTGAGGAACGCACCTGTGCCTTTCAGCGTCCTGCGGCTGCCAATATCGACCAGCTGGTCATCATCGCCTCTGCTGCACTCCCTGTGACCGATCCCTTCCTCATCGACCGTATTAGCGCCATCGCCGCGCTGAAGGGCTGCGGTGTACTGGTGGTGCTGAATAAGTGCGACCTCGACCCCGCTGATGAACTCTATGAGATCTACAGCGCCTCTGCCATCCCCGTGCTGCGTGTCAGCGCCGCTACGGGTGAGGGCGTAGAAGATCTTCGGCAAGCTCTGCGTGGTAAGCTCAGCGTCCTGACGGGCAACTCCGGCGTAGGGAAGTCCAGCTTGTTGAACGCCTTAGCGCCCCATTTTTCTCTGCCTACGGGTGAGGTGAGCCTTGCTTTAGGCCGCGGACGCCATACCACACGCCATGTAGAGTTGTTCCCCTTAGAGAGTGGTACATACGTCATCGACACCCCCGGCTTTTCCTCTTTTGATGCCCAGTCCCTCGATTGGGAATTGAAGCAGCATCTGCCGGAGACATTCCCCGAGTTCCTGCCTTACATGGATGATTGCCGCTTTGTGGGCTGCAAGCATGTGAAGGAGAAAGGCTGCGCCGTATTGGCGGCAGTGAAGGAGGGGAAGATCCCTCTCAGCCGTCACCGCAGCTATGTTCGCTTGTGGGACGATCTGAAAGACCTGCAGGAATGGCAAGTAAATAAATGATGTCCAAAAGGCGTGCCGTATGGCACGCCTTTTTTGATTTCACATAAAATGAAGTAGAGAGGAGGTCAGAGCAATGAGAGGCAACGGATCAACGTGTCTGGGCATTTGCGCCTTGGCGTTGGGATTGGGGATCTTCATCGCCGCCGTGTTCCCTGTAGGCGTGCTGATGTTCCTTGTGGCCTTCCTGCTGATCGCCTGCGGCATCGCTTGTTTGAAAGATAGGAGGTAGCTTTGTGAAGATCATTGTATGGAAAGCCCCAAAACCCCTGCGTGCCATATTACGCAGTATCTTCCACATCGAGTCATAAGTTAGCCTGCCCACTTCATACACTGTAGCAACATCACATTTTGAGAGGGCTGAACGTATGGAACTGGGCTTGCAATTTGAAAACATCCTCTGTTGGGAGGAAAGTGCCGCTGTCACCGCCACCCGTGAGGAGTCTATGGAGACGGTGATACCGGAATATTGTCCCGCCGTTGCGCGGATCGTGGAGACGACAGGGAAACTGTGTATCCGTGAAAAGTTGGTAGGGGAGGAGCGCTGTACCGTCTCCGGCAGTGTAAAGGTGACGGTACTCTACACCTCTGAAGAGGCGGCAGGTTTGCGGAGCTTGACCCTCAATGTGCCGTTTTCCTGTCCTTTGGAGGATCGCACGCTCCATAAATGCCGCACCCTGTGGGTCACAGGGCGCTTGCTCCTTGCTGAGGCCACGGTGGTCACTTCCCGCAAACTCTATGTAAAGGTGCTGCCGGAGATCACCGTTACCCCCTATCGGGAGGGAACACGCCGCCTCTGCTGCGATACGGAGGAAGAGCCGTCTGTTCGCCGCCGCTGTACGACGAAGTCCCTGCCTATTTTATGTGCTGTAGCGGAGAAGGAGTGCAGCGTTACCTGTCAGAGTATGCCCATCGCCGATCACCCGCCGGAGGATCTGCTGCTGTACAATGCTGTACCTACCGTACATTCTTCTCAGCGGGTAGGCAACAAACTGATGGTCAAGGGGGAGCTATGGCTTTGTACCGTGTACCGCAGTGAAGACCGCAGTCTCCACCGCTGGGAGGAGGCGCTGGACTTTTCACAAATCGTCGATGTGGCAGAACTGCCGGAGGAGGCAGACTATGTGCTGACGGCCCAGATGGGAGACAGCGATGTACGGATTCTTCGCAGTGAAGGCAGCGCTGCCTTTGGTATTACGGGGCGATTGTGTCTGTGCATCAGTGCCTATTGTCGCCAGAATACGGATTGCGTTACCGACCTCTATTCTACGCACTGTGCTGCCGCATTGGAGCGGCGTAATATCAGTATCCCCGTCCGTGTGCCGCCCCGCAGCATCCATGAGGATGCAGCGCTACAGTTGGATTTTGACAGCCCACCTGCTTTCGTCTGTCTCACGGACTGGGATTGTGGCAGTGCATCGGTGAGTGCTGAGGAACATGGACATATGCTGCGTACCACTGTCCATATGCATATTCTGTACTTAGATGATACTGATGCGCCTGTCAGCACCACACGCTCCGTGGAAGTGAGCGCTGCTACGGGTGAGGTAAATGGGTTTGTAACTGTGGGCTGCGGTCGTCCGACCTGGCAGTGCAGCGGCAGCACCGTCCGCATCAGTATACCCGTTATCTTTAAAATTACCAGCAAAGAGGAGGAGAATATATCCGTCATTTCCTCGGTTGAACTCACGGAGGAAGATCGGGCAAAAAGTCCCAGCCTCATTCTGCGGCGCATGGCAGAAGGGGAGACCCTGTGGGATATTGCCAAGCAGTACCGCACCGATGAAGATGCCATACGCAACGCCAATCATTTGGAGGAAGGCGATGCACCTTTAGGGCTGCTGCTGATCCCGAAACTGCGGTAAAAGTCTACATGGAATGGAAAGGCCGCCCGTGAGGGTGGCCTTTTTCACAAAATAAAAAGGGGGGATTGACAGTTGTGGCGCGGCAGTATACACTATGGTTAGCAATGACAAACTTAAGGTTTTTTCGACAAAGGATTTACGCTATGGAGCAGAAAAAAACAACGTTGGATCGCCTGCGGGCGGGGGAGATGGGACAGCTGCTGACAGTGGGCGGCGAAGGTGCGCTGCGCCAGCATTTTCTCGATATGGGTCTTATCCCCGGTGCTGAGGTAACGCTGGTGAAGTTCGCCCCTATGGGCGACCCGCTGGAAGTGCGGATCCATGATTATGAATTGACGCTGCGCCTTGCCGATGCGGCCAAGATTGAAGTTAAGCCCATCGTGAAGAGCGCCGCTGTACATACCGATGCCGCCGTTACCGCCCACCGCACCGAGCACCCCGGTTTAGGCGAGGGTGGACGCTACCATGTGAAGGCAGGGGAGCAACCCTTGCCCGAGAATGCGGTGCTGCGCTTTGCCTTAGCAGGCAATCAGAACTGCGGGAAAACCACGCTGTTCAATCAGCTTACCGGCGCAAACCAGCACGTGGGCAACTTCCCCGGCGTGACGGTAGATCGTAAGACCGGCGTGATCCGCGGCTATGACAATACGGAGATCACCGACCTTCCCGGTATTTACTCTCTGTCCCCCTACAGTGCCGAGGAGATCGTCTCCCGCAGCTTCATTCTCGATGAAAAGCCTACAGGAATCATCAACATCGTGGATGCCACCAATATTGAGCGCAATCTCTACCTCACCATGCAGCTCATTGAGCTGGACATCCCCATGGTGCTGGCTCTTAACATGATGGACGAGGTGACGGGCAACGGCGGCACCATCCGCATCAACGAGATGGAATCCATGCTGGGTATTCCTGTTGTGCCCATTTCTGCGGTGAAGAACGCAGGCGTGGATGAACTGATCTCCCACGCCGTCCATGTGGCGAAGTATCAGGAGCGCCCCGGTCGTATGGATTTCTGCAATGAGCAGCAGCACGGCGGCGCTGTCCATCGCTGTCTCCACGGCATCATGCACCTCATTGAGGATCACGCCAAGGCTGCGGGCATCCCCGTTCGTTTCGCCGCCACGAAATTGGTGGAGGGCGATGAGCAAATTCGTACTGCACTTCACTTAAGCCAAAACGAACATGAGATGCTGGAGCATATCATCGCACAAATGGAGGAAGAGCGTGGCCTTGACCGCGCTGCCGCCATCGCCGATATGCGCTTTGGCTTCATTAAGGAGCTGGTAGCCGCCACCGTTGTTAAGCCCAAGGAGAGCCGCGAGCATATCCGCAGCCGCCGCATTGACCGCCTTTTGACGGGTAAGTACACCGCCATTCCCTCCTTTATCGTCATCATGGGCTTGGTGTTCTACCTTACCTTCAATGTCATCGGCGCATTTTTGCAGGATTTGCTGGACATGGGCATCACTGCCTTGGCAGACTGGGTCGACCACGGCTTGACAGCATGGAGCGTGTCGCCCGCTGTCCGCTCGCTGGTGGTAGACGGTATTTTCGGCGGCGTGGGAGGCGTTCTCAGCTTCCTGCCGGTCATCGTGACGCTGTTCTTCTTCCTGTCGCTGCTGGAGGATACGGGCTATATGGCTCGTGTCGCCTTCGTGATGGATAAGCTGCTGCGGAAAATCGGTCTTTCGGGCCGCAGTATCGTGCCTATGCTCATCGGTTTTGGCTGCACTGTCCCCGGTGTTATGGCCAGCCGCACGCTGCCCTCCGAGCGTGACCGTAAGATGACCATTCTCTTGACCCCTTACATGAGCTGCTCGGCAAAGCTCCCTATCTACGGCTTCTTTGCCAGCGCTTTCTTCCCCAAGTACAGCGGCTTTGTGATGATCGGTCTTTATTTCCTCGGTATCGTGGTGGGCATTTTGGTAGCCCTTATTATGAAAAAGACCATGTTCCGTGGCGAGGCCGTGCCTTTCGTTATGGAGCTGCCCAACTACCGCATGCCCGCACTGAAGAATGTGGCGCAGCTGCTGTGGGATAAGGCCAAGGACTTCCTGCAGCGTGCCTTTACTATCATTTTCCTCGCCACCATCGTCATTTGGTTTTTGCAGTCCTTTGATCTGCATCTGCGTATGGTGGAGGATTCCCACGATAGCATTCTGGCACTTATCTCCGGTGTCATTGCTCCCATCTTTGGCCCTCTCGGCTTTGGCGATTGGCGTATTTCCACGGCGCTCTTTACCGGCTTCATCGCCAAGGAGAGCGTGGTTTCCACGCTGACGGTGCTGCTGGGCGGCGCCATGGTGACGGAACTGCTGACGGTTGGCGCGGCTGCGCCGTTGCTGGTGTTCTGCCTGCTCTACACCCCCTGTGCCGCAGCCATCGCCTCGGTAAAGCAGGAACTGGGCGCAACGTGGGCACTGGGCGTAGTGTTCCTCCAGTGCGCTGTGGCGTGGATCTGCGCCTTTGCGCTGCGTATGCTGCTATTGGTATTCGGTGTAATGTAAAACGAAAAAAGAACCGCTCCACGGGAGCGGTTCTTTTTTTCTTGTATAAGACTTACTTCAGCTCTTTACCTGCAAGGAACACACGCTTTTCGCTGTAATCTGCATTGCAGATCAGGAAGTCAGCGACCTTGCCCTCGGTGATAGAGCCCACAACGCCGTCAGCGCCGATGGCACAGGCAGGGTTGTAGGAAGCGGCGCGAACAGCATCTTCCTCGGCGATACCAAATTTGATGGCATTCACCAAAGACTGATAAAGGTTCACGGCAGAGCAGGCGATCGTGCCGTCAGCCAAGCGAGCCACGCCTTGACGCAGCCATGCGGACTGACCGCCCAGATCAAACTCACTGCCCTCTGCCATACCGCAGCAGCGTCCGGAGTCGGACACCAGCACCATACGCTCACCGCCAAACATAGAGAAGGCCAAGCGTACAGAGGCGGGATGGACATGGAGACCATCGCAGATCAGCTCAGCGCGGACATTCTTATTCTCCACAGCAGCGGGGATCACACCGGGATTACGGTGATGGATACCGGGCATGGCGTTGAAAAGATGGGTGAGATGGGTAGCACCGGCATCGAAAGCCATCTTTGCATCGTCATATGCAGCATCGGTATGTGCCACAGACACCGTGCAAAGCTCCTTTGCCTTTTCGATGAACTCCTTGGCACCGGGCAGCTCGGGAGCCAAGTCCACAATGCGGACAAGACCGCCGCACGCCTCCTGCAGCTTACGGAAACCCTCAAAATCGGGCTCTTTCAGATAGTCAGCATTCTGTGCACCACGCTTATTGTAGGAGAAGTAGGGCCCCTCCATCTGAATACCGCGGAGAACAGACAGACCTTCGATATTTTCATCCACCAAGCGGCGGGCATTACCAAATGCTTTGCTGAGATTCTCGTAGGGCAGGGTCATAGAGGCAGGAGCGAAAGAAGTCACGCCGACGCTGGCATAGTAGGCCGCCATCGCTTTCAAACCCTCGTAATCACCGTCAGAGAAGTCGGAAGCACTGTTGCCGTGGCTGTGGACATCAACGAGACCGGGGATGACGGTAGCACCCTGCAAATCGATGGCATCAGCGGGAACGACCTCAGGCAGCACTGCGCCGAAGCGGCCGTCTTTTACCTCGAAAGCACCGGTGCGGAAAGTGAAATCATCACAAAAAATGCGAGCATTTTTATAGAACATGGAAAATTCCTCCCAAAGGGTCGGCTTACTTCAGAGCGGGCAGGCTGGCAGCAGCCACGGACTGACCCACACGACGCATCTTCTCATCGGGCAGCGTGACGTTGCACTTCTTAGCAAGCTCGGGATACTCGTCAGCCAAAACCTCATTGCACACACGCAGGATGGTGTCGCCGCCCTTACCGGACATAACGCGGCCCAGCAGCATCATGTAATCCAAATCGTAGAACTGGGAGTACAGCACCACGGTATAGGCAAGATAAGCACCGATGGTCTCGAAGATGGCAACAGCGCGCGCATCGTCTTCTTCCATCATCTTCTGCACGAACTTCAGCTTCTGAGCCAAAGGCAGATCCTCAGGGATCTCAATACCGGCAAAGGGTGCCAGCTTGATGACGGCATCCTGAGAGAAGTACTTGCAGCCCACGCCGAAGTCGGTGGACCACTCGTCCTGCATAGCGCCCTCCTGCAGATCCACAGGAGCGAAAGCCAGCTCATTGATCCAGCCCAGCACGTTCTGATCCTTATCCACATAGCCCACGGCCTCGGAGGTGCCCATGGCCAGACCCATCAGATTGCCCTTGCCCAAGCCGAGAGCACCGGCCAGTGCAGAAACATCACCATCATTGGCAACCAAGATGGGGATATTGGGGTCAATTTCAGCAGCGGCGCGATCAAACACCGTCTTGACAAAATCCCATTCGCTTCTGGGAACCTTATAGAAAATGCTGGACACCATGGGGGCGTTGCCGATAAACACACCGGCGGAGGAGACGCCGATAGCATCCACGCGAGGCATCTTGGAAGCGGCGGTACGGAAAGCAGTCAGGATCTCCTGATACTGATAGTTGGGATCCTCATTCAGTTTGGGGAACCACAGAACTTCCTCAGAATAGACGCACTCGCCGTCAATAACAGCGCTGACCTTACGGTCGGAACCACCTGCGTCAAAGCCGATGCGGCAGCCATCCATATTGCCGCCCATGGGCTGTGCCACCTCGTTGGCAGCAGGGCACTGATCCAGAGGAAGATCAATCACTTCCAGCTCATGCTCATAAACCTGATGGAAGAACATGCAGTCAAACTTGCGCTCACCCTCGGGGGTGTAGGCCTTCTGCAGGCGCTGGGCAAGCTCAGAGCATCCGCAGATATACACACGGAAGCCGCCGGTGGACCACAGCAGGAACTTCACATAGCGCTCCACATAGCGATAGTCTGCCTCGGCCATCTCGGGCGTGCCGTGGATGAAGGTATGATGGACAGAGATACGCTCGTTGTCACGCTCTACAGCGATGGAAATGGGCTGCTTAGCGTCCTTGAGGTAGGCCTCACGCCACACCCCGAAGGGGATAAAGGTAGGATCCAGCTTGGGAGCATGTTTCATCTCATAATTAATACCTAAGTACTGCATCGTGATTTCCTCCAAAATTTCTTATCTTATGTTGTTTTAAAGAATCAGAACGACATACACATACACTTGTATCATAGCAGATATTACAGGAGATTTCCATAGTATATTTGTGTTTTTGTTGCATTTTCGGAGATTTTTTCAATAAAAAATCGGCCCGTCCTATAAAAGACGAACCGATGTGTTTCACTGGCGGTCAAGACCCAGCTTTTTTAACTCCTCACTCAGCTCAATTTTCCGCTTTTTAAGAAACGAGCGCAGCTGCTTTTTGTGATGGCACAGCTTCTCGGGACAATTGACACACTTGAGGCTCTCGTTGGTCTGTTCATAAAACCGCTCGGGATGGCGGTGGTAGATGCCCTCCCAAATGACCAGCAGCACCAAAGCCAAACCCAGCAGACTCCAAGTATAGAGAGAGGGGATAAACAGCAGGGGCGTAAACATCATGGCGTAGTCCCAGTTATAGATACGGCAGCTGCCGCAGCATTTATTCTTCATAAACCACGTTTGGAAGGGGCAGAAGAACAAAATGCAGATCATGTCGCACACGCCGTAAGCCAAGGCCACCAACAGCAGCACCCATTTATCAATGATATGGGTAAAGTAGAGCGCGCCGATGGCGCCGTTCAGTGCGATCCATGCAAAGAAGATGGCCCAAATGGGCTTCTCTGAGGGCTTGTCCAGTGCCTTACCTGTGGGCTTATAGTTGCGGGTGAACTGCTTTTGGCAGCCCATGCTCTCGTAAGAGGAGGGGAAGAGCCGCAGCACCATCTCCACGGCGTAAACCAGCCAAATCAAGCCAAAGACCCAGCGGAAGGTGTGCAGCACATTGCGGGAAAACTCCTCGCCGCCTAAAAGTGCGATGAGATACAGCACCAGCGCACTTAGCAGCAGCAAAGAGCGATATACCAATTTGAAATAATGCAGCGCAGAAATGCGCGAGAGGCGGAGTTTCATACAGGTCTCCTTCGATCGTTATCTACAAAATTAAAGTATACAAGATAATCTGCGTAAATGCAACAAAAAAGAACGACATTCCCTATGAGAGGAGTGCCGTTCCAAACTATGTGATTGCAAATTAGAAATAGCGATAGCGCTTCCGCTTGCACAAAAGGAAGATCGCGGTGACAACAACAGCCATGAACTCCGCCACGATGGTGGAGAGCCAAATGCCGTCCAGTTCCCAAATAAGGGGCAGGAGCAGCACCGGGGATGGGACGGTGTTCCAGGGCTTCCTGTTTGATGACAGGCAGCTTTAAGACTGGGGGCGGCTCCCATGGCAAGGAAGAAGAAAATCAACGACTACGGCACCGGGATACCCTACCATGAGGTGGAGGCTTTGGTCCGTGTCCTGCTCCCGGAGATACAGGCGTTTTTCAAGAGCGAGGAGGGGCAGAGGGAATACGCCGAGTGGAAAGCGCAGCAACGGGCCGAACAAGAGAACAAGGCGTAACAAAGGCGGGAACATCTGCAACGATGCTCCCGCCTTTTGTACTTATTTAGCTCAACTCTTGGTCTCGTTGTTTGAATTTGTTTCTTTGTCAATATATTCTGTAATTTTGCGTTCAAGGCCAATACTATAAAAAACAGAGATTGTGAGCGCAATTACAAAACAAACGACAATCCAAACAGGAATGATAATGTCAAATACAAATCTTATGAATAGAGTTACTGCAAAGAAGCCTCCAGTTATAAACCATGGAAGATTTGTTTTTATCCAAGCGTATTTCCCAAAAAGCTTCTGTGACACACTCAGATAATTGTTTTCGATATTATCTTGCCGTTCACTCTCTTGCTTTGAAAGCCCGGCAAACAAGAACTTTGCGGAAAGCCCGATGGAAAGGAACCATTGATACAATTCGGCTTTTATGACCCCAAATACAAATAACGGCAAAGGAATAAAAAAGATGATGCCCCATATAAAATATTTTTTATTATATATTTTCATATTGCACCTCCACACAGGGATTTATAGGATTGTTTATAATCTTATTATATAGTGCAATAACGGAAAACGCAAGGGCGAGGAGACTAATCCTCGCTCTTTTCCATCAAAGCACACTTTCAATAGAAATGATAAATCCGAACACACTACCCACTTGGATAATGTAGTTCGGATTATCATTGTTTGGTCCGAGTGAGGCGACTTGAACGCCCGGCCTCTTGGTCCCGAACCAAGCGCGCTACCAACTGCGCTACACCCGGATGCTGTTGTCAGCCCTACTATTATATGTAGTTTTACTCTCTATGTCAAGAGAAAAAGCCTTCGTTCTGCGGCATCAAAAGGGGACATATAGTAGTGGAAAAGGAGGTGTTTGCCATGACGAGAGGAAAGCGTGTGGCGCCCGTTTCTGCCCGTCCCGACCCCCGTGCAGCAGCCGCCCGCGCCGCCGCAATGGCCCGCGCCCGCAGCGTACGGGGCACTGTCCGCGGCAGCAGGGAAGAAGCACAGCTGCAGCCTAAGCCCCGCCGCCGGAAAAGTAAATTCTTGGTGCAGCTGGTGGTCAGTGCCACGGTATTGCTGTGCGTTGTAGCGGCGAAAATCACCATGCCCGACATTACCGCAAAGTATAGTGGGGAAGTGCTGCGGCTGATGGGTGAGGAGACAGACTTTGTGGCCGCCTTCTCCGCAGCGGGCCGCGCCATCGGCGGGGAAGCAGCAGGCGAGGCTATTGAAGAACTGTGCATAGCGGTCTTTGGCAGCGATACTGTGGAGATCAGCACTACCGTGGATCGCACCGATGCCGTCTACAGTGCCGATACGACCCCTGAGCGGGTAGAGATGCAGCAGCAGATACTGGGCTTTGACTATGTCTGCCCCGTAGAGGGAGAACTCAGCTCCTCTTTTGGCTACCGTGACCACCCCATGGCGGGACAGGAGCGATTCCATTACGGCCTCGACCTCTCCGCAGAGGAGGGGGCTGTCATCCGCGCCTTTGCCGATGGTACGGTTCTCGCCGTAGCGGAGAGTACGGAGTTAGGAAAATATGTGGAGGTCGTCCACGCCAACGGCTATACCACCCTTTACGCCCACTGCAGCCGCATCAATGCCTCGGCAGGGCAATCGGTAAAAGCGGGTGACCCCATTGCCGAAGTAGGCAGCACAGGGGACGCCACAGGCAACCATCTCCATTTTGAACTCTGCTGCGATGGTACATACCTCAACCCCATCTATTATGTGGTCTGATCGCATGAAAATCGCCCCGTCAGTACCTGCGCTGCTGGCGGTATTGCTGCTGTTATTCCCGCCTATCTTGCTCCTTGCCGTCCTTTCTGCAGCCCTACTCCACGAACTGGGACATTATACTGCATTGCGTTTAATGAAAGGTCGTGTAAAGCAATTGACCATCACACCGTTAGGGGCGGAAATGACGGTGGAAGGGCAGCTCTCCTATCCGAAAGAAATGGCTCTCGCCGCCGCAGGCCCTGCAGTGAATCTATTGTTGGCGGTGCTGCTGTCCCATTTCGGGACGCGGTGGGAACTGTGCTATCTCTTCGGCGGTGTCCACTTGGTGTTGGGATTGTTCAACTTATTACCCATCCTGCCGTTGGACGGTGGGATGCTCCTATGGAATACCGCTGCGTGGTGCATAGAACCCTACACCGCTGACCGCGTCAGTGCTATTGTCGGCCTGTTCGCCGCCATGCTCCTCTCGGGCGCGGCATTGTGGATGCTGCTTTGTGGCGGCAGCCCCTTTTTGCTGATTGCCACATTAGGACTTTTGCGTGTGCCCCTACAGCAAATAGGGCTTGTCAAACTACGTCAAACAGGGTAGAATATATTGATGCAAAACTATCCCTGTAGGATTGGAGAATAGACGTGGATAAACGATTAGAGAGAATTTTACCCCGCGTGCAGAAGCCTGCCCGCTATACGGGCGGCGAGTATAACGCGGTGATGAAGGACAAGGCGCAGGTGGATACCCGTGTGGCTTTCTGTTTCCCCGACACTTATGAGATCGGCATGTCCAACTTGGGCATGCGTATTCTCTACGGTGTCATGAATGAGATGGACGGCGTTTGGTGCGAGCGCGTGTTTGCTCCTTGGGGCGACATGGAAGAGGAGATGCGGAAGAATAACATCCCTCTCTTTGGCCTCGAGTCGGGCGACTCCATCACCAATTTTGATATTGTGGCCTTTTCCGTGGGCTATGAGATGGCGTTCCCCGCCATTCTCAATATGCTGGATCTTGCCAATATCCCTCTTCACGCTTCCGAGCGTGAGGGCTTGACCCCCTTGGTGATCGCAGGCGGCACTGCCATGTATAACGCCGAGCCCATGGCGGACTTTATCGACATCGTCTCTTTGGGCGAGGGCGAGTATGTGACGGTGGAGCTTATTGAACTGCACCGCAAGGCACGCCGCGAGGGATGGAGCAAGCACGAGTTCCTCGTTGCCGCCTCTAAGATCAAGGGTCTCTATGTCCCCAGCCTCTATGACATCAAGTACCACGATGACGGAACCATTGAGGAGATCATTCCTCTTGAGGATGCCCCCATTCAGGTGCAAAAGCGCATCGTGGAGGATATGGACAAGTCCTATTTCCCCGTCAAGACCATCGTGCCCTCCACGGAGATCGTGCAGGATCGTGTGACGCTGGAGCTGTTCCGTGGCTGTATCCGTGGCTGTCGTTTCTGTCAGGCGGGCTATGTCTATCGCCCTGTCCGCAACCGTGGCAAGGATCTCTGCCTTGAATACTGCATAGATTCCTGCAACGACTCGGGCTATCAGGAAGTGACCCTCTCCAGCCTCAGCACCAGTGACTATCCGCCTCTGACGGAGCTGTGCGACGATTTGGAGAATTTCTGCGCCGAGCGTCATGTGAATCTCTCCTTGCCCTCTCTCCGCGCCGATAACTTCTCTATGGAGTTGATGCAGCGCCTTGCCAAGGGCCGCAAGACGGGTTTGACCTTTGCCCCCGAGGCAGGCAGCCAGCGTCTCCGCGATGTCATCAACAAGAATGTCACCTTGGATGACCTTTTGCAGTCCTGCCGCACCGCCTTTGCAGGTGGTTACAGCACCGTGAAGCTCTATTTCATGCTGGGTCTGCCCACTGAAACAGACGAGGACGTGCTGGCCATTGCCGATGTGGCTGCCCGTGTCATGCACGCATGGCGTGAGAGTGCACAGAATAAGCAGCGCGGCATCCGCATCACCGTTTCTACCTCTTACTTTGTCCCCAAGCCCCACACCGCTTTCCAGTGGGAGCCCCAGATCACCCGCGAGGAGTACGAGCGCCGTGTGAAGCTGCTCCGTGAGGCCATCACCACCAAGACCGTCACCTACAACTGGCACGATGGCGAGACCTCCTTCCTTGAGGCCGTCCTCGCCCGTGGCGACAGAAAGCTGGGTAAAGTCCTTGAAACCGCATGGCGTAAGGGTGCACATCTCGACACTTGGGACGATTATTTCTCCCTTGCCCGTTGGGAGGAGGCCTTTGAGGAGTGCGGCGTTGATCCTGCTTTTTATGCCTATCGTCAGCGTGAACGCAGCGAGGTGATGCCTTGGGCCATGATCGACAGCGGTGTCCACACTGGGTATCTGTGGCGTGAGCGCAACAAGGCTTTTGAGGGTGTCACCACCCCCGATTGCCGTACCAACTGCAACGCCTGTGGTGCCAACTGTTTGGTGGGAGGTAAGTGCGATGTCTAAGCTGAGATTACTGTTTATCAAGGAGGCACAGGCCGCCTACATCTCCCATCTGGATCTGATGCGCACCTTCCAGCGCTGCTTCCCCCGTACGGAGTTGGAAATTAAGCACACACAGGGCTATCATCCCCATCCCATCATCTCCATTGTCCTGCCTCTGCCCGTGGGTCAGAGCAGCGAATGCGAGCTGCTGGACTTCGAGGTGACCCAACAGAGCGACGGCAGCGGCATTGCCGAGAAGCTGAATACGGGCATGCCCGCAGGTATCCGTGTATTGGAGTGCTATGAGGTTACCCGCCCCGTCCGTGAGCTTTACGCCCTGCAGGCCGATGTGACGCTGGAGTACGATAACGGTGTCCCCGCAGGCGCAGCCGAGGCTATTCATGGGCTTCTCCACCGCGAGAGCCTTATTATCGAAAAGCGCACCAAGCGTAAGGAGTTGGCAGAGGTGGACATCGCCCCCATGATCCTCGATGCAGCCGTGACGGAAGGGGAGAACGCCCTGCATATCGACCTGAAGGTGCAGGCACAGAATCCCGGCCTCAACCCCCAGCTCATTGAAAAAGCCATCGCCCGTGAGCTTCCGGAGCTGATGCCCGACTTTATCCGCGTGCGCCGCAAGCGCGTTCTCGACGCAGAGGGAAAAGATTTCCGATAATTTTAGTAAAAAAGTAAAAATTCCTCTTGCATTTTTGTGAGTTGTGTGGTATTCTATCATGGCGTTAAAAGGGCGGTCCTCTGTCGCCGGTGCTTCGTGAATTGAAAGAAGCACCCTTGTACGGCGTTACGAACACCTATAATATAGGAGGAAAATATCCATGGATCTCATCAAAGCATTGACTGAAAAGCAGCTGAAGGACGTGCCTGAGGTGCAGGTGGGCGATACCGTCCGCGTGCACGTGAAGGTTAAGGAAGGCTCCCGTGAGCGTATCCAGGTCTTCGAGGGTACCGTGATTGCAAAGAAGCACGGTGGCATCGAGGAGACCATCACTGTCCGTCGTATCTCTTACGGCGTTGGCGTGGAGAAGGTTTTCCCTGTCCATTCTCCCTCCATCCAGACCATCGAGACCGTTCGTCACGGTTTCGTCCGTCGCGCCAAGCTGTACTATCTGCGTGACCGCGTCGGTAAGGCCGCCAAGGTTCGCGAGAAGCTGTAAGCAACAACTTAATCCGAAGAAAAACCGTCCGCGCAGCGGGCGGTTTTTTCTTTTCATTTGATGAAAAGTGTGCTATACTATTTAAGATTAGTTAGAAATTCGAGGTGATACCCGTGCAAATAGAGAATTTAAGCTGGTTCCCCGGTCATATGACAAAGACCAAGCGTATGATCGTGGCGGAAATCAAGAATATGGACGCGGTATGTGAGATTTTGGATGCCCGCATCCCCATCTCCAGCCGCAATCCCGATGTGGACGAGATGACGGCAGGCAAACCCCGCCTGATCGTTCTCAACCGTGTGGATCAGGCCGATCCCAAGGAGACAAAGCGCTGGAGCGCTTATTTCCGGGGAAAAGGTTACGCCGTTCTCGAAGCCAACGCCAAGGGCGGCGCAGGCACCAACCAGTTCGCCGCTGTGGTGCGGGAACTGCTGAAGGACAAGCTTGCCGCCTATGCCGAAAAAGGACAGGTGGGCCGCACCATCCGCGTTATGGTGCTGGGCATCCCCAACGTGGGCAAGTCCACCTTTATTAATAAGGTTGCCCACCGCAAGACCGCTAAGGCCGAGGATCGTCCCGGCGTCACCCGTACAAAGCAGTGGGTGCCCGTTGACCGCACGCTGGAGCTTTTGGACACCCCCGGTATCCTGTGGCCTAAGTTTGACGATACCTCTGTGGGTCTCCACTTGGCCTTCACAGGCGCCATCAAGGATGATGTCATGGACTTGGAGGAGCTTGCCTCTTTGCTGATGGAATATCTCGGCAAGCACTATGCCGAGGCTATCACCACCCGCTATAAGATCGAGATCGAGGAAGAGGACAGCGGCTACGATCTGCTGACCAAGGCAGGCCGCAAGCGCGGCTTCCTCATGCGCGGCGGCGAGGTAGACACCGAGCGTATGTCTCGCATTTTGCTTGACGAGTACCGCGAGGCAAAGCTGGGCAACTTCACGCTGGAGACGGTGGAGGATCTGAAGGAATGAGCGAACTTTGGACATACGAGCGGGAGGCTTGGGCTGAAGGCTACGCCACCGTCTGCGGCGTCGATGAAGCAGGCGCAGGCCCACTGATGGGCCCTGTGTATGCCGCCGCCGTCATCCTGCCCCGTGAGTGCGAGATCGAAGGTCTCAACGACTCCAAGAAGCTGACGGAAAAGAAACGCGAGGCGCTTTTCGACATCATTACCAACACCGCTGTTGCCTACGGCATCGCCCGTATCGAGGCCGCCGAAATTGATGCAACGGACATCTTGAGCGCCCGCATGAAGGCCATGCATCTTGCTATGGAAGCCCTCAATCAGCCCATCGACATGGCGCTGATTGACGGAAATCGTGACAAGGGGAAATCCTTTACGATTACCGAGCCACACCGCCTTTTGGTGAAGGGTGACAGCAAAAGCGCCTCTATCGCCGCCGCCTCCATTTTGGCGAAGGTGAGCCGTGACCGCTACGTGGTGGATGTGTTGGATAAGCAGTATCCCGCATATCAATTCGCCAAACACAAGGGCTACGGCACGGCACTCCATAAGGAACTGTACCTCAAATACGGCCCTTGTCCCGAACACCGCTTGACCTTTTTGAAGAATTGGGAGGCAGAGCGATGAGCAAACAGGAGGGCCTGCAGGGCGAAGCACTGGTAGCCGATTACCTTCGTAATAACGGCTTTCAGCTGGTGGCTCACAGCTACTACTGCCGCTTCGGCGAGATCGATCTCATTGCATGGGAGGGAAATACCCTCTGCTTCATTGAGGTCAAGACCCGTACCAATTTGGAGATGGGTCTGCCCCGCGAATATGTGACACCCGCAAAGCAGAAAAAACTGCGAAAAACGGCCCTTTTCTACCTTTCTGAGAAGAAACTGGACTGCTTTTGCCGCTTCGATGTGGCGGAGGTCTACGCTGAACAGGGCTTTGATAAGGCCCGCATCGTCTATCTGCGGGATGCCTTCCAATAAGGAGACTTTCCATGATTCCCTATTTTGATGCCCATTGTGATACCCTCTACCGCTGTATGGAAACAGGGGAGGGCGGTGAACTGGACTACGGCGACACCCGCGCCGCGCAGTTAGCCTACTTCGATAAAAGCCGCCAACTGGGTCAGAATGAAGGGCACATTGACCTCGTGCGTGGTAAGGAATTTTCCCGCTATGGGCAGGTCTTTGCTCTGTTCCACGATGGGAAATATCCGCCCTCTGACGGCATGTGGGCGCAGTGTAACCGCATCCACGATTTCTTTCTTCAGCAGATGGAGGAGAACGCCGACCTTGTCCGTCACTGCCGCAACGGTGCAGAGATCGACAATGCTGTGGAAAACGGCAAAATCGCCGCCCTTCTCAGCATTGAGGGCGCTGATTTGATCGACTGCGATCCTTCAAAGATCGAAACGTTGGCCCAGTGGGGCGTGCGCATTCTCAATCCCGTGTGGAATCGTGCCAACGTCCTCAGCGGCAGCCACATTGCCCAGCCGGAGCGCGGTCTCAGCCAGCAAGGTCGTGGGTTTGTCCGTGAACTCTACCGCCACCACATCTATCCCGATGTGTCCCATCTCTCCGACCGAGGCTTTTGGGACTTGGTAGAGCTGGGGGAGGGGGCAATCGTCGCCACCCACTCCAACGCCCGCAGTCTTTGCGGTCACAGCCGCAATCTGACGGACGACCAGTTCCGTGCCATCCGCGACAGCGGCGGCGTGGTGGGTATCAATCTCTACCTCCATTTTGTGGGTGAGCCCACTATGGACGCACTGGTCGCCCATGTGGAGCATTTCCTCAACTTGGGCGGCGAGAAAACCATCTGCCTCGGCGGCGATTTGGATGGCTGCGAGGTGTTGGCGGCAGGAATGGAGGGCATGCAGGATGTGCCCCGCCTTTACGATGCGCTCCGCGCCCGCGGTTACAGTGCCGAACTCCTTGAGGACATCTTTTGGAACAACCTGCGCCGCATGTTTTGAAATTTCTAAGAAAGGAGGCCACCTATGGCTCTCTATGCGATCGGCGACCTCCATTTGTCGCTGAACTCCAATAAGCCCATGGACATCTTTGGCGAGGGCTGGCATAACTATGTAGAGCGTATCCGCGAGGGATTTTCTACTTTGACCGATGAGGACGTGACGGTGCTCTGCGGCGATCTCAGCTGGGGCATGAGTCTTGAAGAGTCGCTGGAGGACTTCCGCTTTATTGATGCCCTGCCCGGTAAGAAGATCCTCATGAAGGGCAACCACGACTACTGGTGGAACACCGCCGCCAAGATGACAAAATTCTTCGAAGAGCACCAACTGACCACCTTATCTCTGCTCCACAACAATTGCCTGTTCTACGGCGATAAAGCCATCTGCGGCACTCGTGGCTGGTTTTATGAGCTGGATAATCAAGGAACACACAACGAGAAGATGCTGCTCCGTGAGGTGGGCCGATTGGAGACTTCCTTGAAAGCAGCAGGGGAGAGGGAGAAGCTCTGCTTCCTCCACTATCCCCCCATTTATCAGGGCTACCGCTGCCCTGAGATCATGCGTGTGCTCAGCGAATACGGGGTGAAGGAATGCTACTACGGGCACCTTCACGGTGCTTCTCACCGCCGCGCCATCGAAGGAACGCGGGAGGGAACCCTGTTTTCCCTTGTCAGCGGCGATTTTTTGGGATTTAAACCCAAAAAAATTTGCGATTAGTGAAAATAAGGTATAGCTTTTCTATCCAATATCTGCTATTATATGATATTGGCTTGACTATATTAATTTGGAATGCCATTTAATTAAGTTTATATACTGGAGGAAATCAACAATGACTGTCAAATCCTGCGAGAAACTGGAAAAGAGCATGGTCGCTCTGACCATCGAAGTGGGCGCCGAGGCCTTTGAGACTGCCGTCAACAAGGCATATCTCAAGATGCGCAACAAGCTAAACATCCCCGGCTTCCGTCCCGGCAAGGCTCCCCGCAAGATGATCGAGAGCATGTACGGTGCCGAGGTCTTCTATGAAGAGGCTGTCAACGCCATTCTGCCCGAGGTCTATGAAGAGGCCGTGAAGGAGCAGAACCTTGAGGTCGTGGGTTATCCCAACGTGGAGATCGAGTCCGTCGGTAAGGACGGCGTGGTGTTCAAGTGCACCGTGGCCGTGTATCCCGAGGTTGAGCTGGGTCAGTATAAGGGTCTCGAGGCCGTCAAGGCCGAGGTCAAGGTCATGGCCGCTGACGTCAATGCCCGTCTGAAGGAGATGGCCGAGCGCAACAGCCGTCTGGTGAGCGTTGAGCGCGCCGTGAAGAAGGGCGACACCGCCAACATCGACTTCGAGGGCTTCGACAATGGCGTCGCTTTCGACGGCGGTAAGGGTGAGGCTTTCGATCTGGAGATCGGCTCCGGCACTTTCGTTCCCGGCTTTGAGGATCAGCTGATCGGCATGAAGGCCGGCGAGGAGAAGGAGATCGACATCACCTTCCCCGAGAACTACACTCCCGAGCTGGCCGGTAAGCCCGTGGTCTTCAAGGTGAAGGTCAACGAGGTCAAGGTCAAGGAGCTGCCCGCTATCGATGACGAGTTCGCTAAGGACGTTTCCGAGTTCGACACGCTGAAGGATCTGAAGGCTGACATCAAAAAGAAGATCACCGAGGATCGCAAGGCTGCCGCTCAGCGCGCTTTCGAGGATGCTCTGATGACCAAGGTCGCCGAGGGCATCAAGGCTGAGATCCCCGATGACATGGTGGCTTTCCAGGCTGAGAAGATGATTGACGGCTTCAAGCAGCAGCTGGCTTCTCAGGGTATCCCCTTCGACCAGTATGTGAAGATGACCGGCATGACCGAGGAGGCCATGAAGGCTGACGCTATGGGCCCCGCTCTGGAGCAGCTGCGCATGGATCTGGCTGTCGAGGCCATCGTGAAGGCTGAGAATCTGGAAGTCTCCGACGACGAGGTGGAGGCCGAGTACAAGAACCTCAGCGAGAAGTACGGCATGGACATCGAGATGGTCAAGAAGTATCTGCCCGCTGAGCAGATCAAGGAGCAGGTCATCCGCGAGAAGGTCATCAAGGTCGTGGCTGACAGCGCCAAGGCTCTGGCTCCCGCTAAGGAAGAGGAGGCCGAGGGCGAGGAGAAGCCCGCTAAGAAGCCCGCCGCAAAGAAGACCACCAAGAAGACTGAGGAAGAGAAATAAGATTAGCATTTTTCGGGATGGGTATACTTAACTATCTTTCGTAACGGAGGTACAATACAATGAGTTTAGTCCCCTATGTTGTAGAGCAGACCAACCGCGGTGAGCGTTCTTATGACATTTTCTCCCGCCTGCTCAACGACCGTATCATCTTCCTGGGCGAAGAAGTGAATGATACCACCGCCAGCCTCGTTGTGGCCCAGCTCCTGTATTTGGAAGCACAGGACCCCGACAAGGATATCCAGATGTATATCAACAGCCCCGGCGGCTCCGTGACGGCCGGCATGGCCATCTACGATACCATGCAGTACATCAAGTGCGATGTCTCTACCATCTGCATCGGTATGGCCGCCTCCATGGGCGCATTCCTGCTCTCCAGCGGCGCTAAGGGCAAGCGCATCGCCCTGCCCAACGCCGAGGTGATGATCCATCAGCCCTCCGCCGGTACCCGCGGTAAGGTCACCGACATGGAGATCGATGTGGAGCATTTCCTGAAGATCAAGCAGCGCCTGAACAAGATCTTGTCCGAGAATACCGGCAAGAGCGAGGAGCAGGTGAAGCAGGATTCCGAGCGCGACCGTTGGATGAGCGCCGAAGAGGCCAAGGACTACGGTCTGGTGGATAAGGTCATCTACAAGCGTTGAAACGAGGTAAGCTATGGCGGATAACACCAAAGCAACGAAATCTCTGCGCTGCTCTTTCTGCGGCAAGGAGGAGCATATGGTCCACCGTATGGTGCAGGGCCCCGGCGTACGCATCTGCGATGAGTGCGTGGAGCTGTGTGTCGCCATCTTGGAGGAGGGCTACGCAACGTCCGCTCCTGTGGAAACGGTCGATCAGCTTCCCACGCCCCGTCAGATCAAAGAGGTGCTGGATCAGTATGTCATCGGACAGGAGGAGGCCAAGATCGCCCTCTCCGTGTCGGTGTACAACCACTATAAGCGCGTCTATTTCGGCGGCGGCGACGATGTGGAGCTGCAAAAGAGCAACATTCTGATGATTGGCCCCACCGGCTGCGGCAAGACCCTCTTTGCCCAGACGCTGGCCCGCACCTTGAATGTCCCCTTTGCCATTGCCGATGCCACCACGCTGACCGAGGCCGGTTACGTGGGCGACGATGTGGAGAATATTCTCCTGCGTCTTTTGCAGGCAGCGGACTTCGATGTGGAGCGTGCTGAACACGGCATCATCTATGTAGACGAGATCGATAAGATCGCCCGCAAGAGCGAAAACACTTCTATTACCCGCGATGTGTCCGGCGAGGGTGTGCAGCAGGCACTGCTGAAGATCCTGGAAGGCACCGTCGCCAATGTCCCCCCACAGGGTGGACGCAAACATCCCCATCAGGAATTCATTCAGATCGACACCCGCAACATCCTCTTCATCTGCGGCGGTGCTTTCGATGGCTTGGAGAAGATCATCGAGCGCCGTACCGACCGCAAGGGCATCGGCTTCGATGCCATCGTGGAGAGCAAGGCGCAGCGCGCTGAGGGCGCACTCTTGAAAGAAGTGCAGCCCCATGACCTTTTGAAGTTCGGCATCATCCCCGAGCTGGTTGGTCGTCTGCCTGTGATCGCACCGCTGAGCGGTTTGAGCCGCACCGACTTGGTGCGTATCCTCACCGAGCCTAAGAATGCGCTGGTGAAGCAGTATCAGAAATTGCTGGGCTACGATGATGTGGAGCTCATATTTACCGATGATGCGCTGGAAGCAGTGGCTGACAAGGCCATCGAGCGCCGTATCGGTGCCCGCGGCCTCCGTGCCGTGCTGGAAGGTGTGCTGACGGAGCTGATGTATGACATCCCCTCCAATCCTTCCATCGAGCGTGTCACCATTACCGCTGAATGTGTCCACGACGGCACCGCACCCGAGATCATCCGTGATCCCGAGAAGGTCGAGCGCCGCGTCAAGATTAAGACCGGGAGCAAGGGTAAGAAAAAAGCCCCCGCTTCGGCCTCTTAACAACCGTAACAGCAGGGGAGAGGCATTGCCTCTCCCCATGCCTTTATCCCGCATTCCCCTGAAAAGGAGACCCACTTATGGAACGTATGACATTGAATACCCCCGTCATTGCCCTTCGCGGCTTAACGGTTTTCCCCGATCTCACCATGAGTTTCGATGTGGAGCGCGAGATCTCCATCTACGCTCTCGACAACGCCATGGACGCAGATCGTATGATTTTCCTTGTTACCCAGCGTGACATCGCCACAGCCTTGCCCGAGGAGAAGGATCTTTTCAATATGGGCACGCTGTGCCGCATTTTGCAGATCATCAAGACCTCCGAGACCTCCGTCCGCGTGGTGGTGGAAGGTCAGCAGCGCGCGCGTATCCTGCGCCTGTGGCAGACCAAGCCCTTCCTGCAGGCACAGATCGAGCTGGTGGACGAGGACTTCCCCGGCAAGCACACCAACCGCGTGGAGGCGCTGATCCGTCAGACCTACGCCATCTTCGGCGCCTACAAGGACTTGGTTGGCAACCTCAGCGATGATTTTGTCTCCACGGTGCTGGATTGCCGCGACCCCGGCCAATTGGCTGATTTTGTGGCGCAGAATATCAATCTCCGCCACGGTGATCGCCAGCGTGTGCTGGAAGAGCTCCATCCTGTGAAGCGCTTGAAGCTCTTTAACGAGATCCTCGCCCATGAGGTGGATGTCATCTCCCTCGAGGTGGAGATGGAGCAGAAGGTGCGTGCCCGTGTCGCCCGCGTGCAGAAGGACATGATCCTCCGTGAGCAGGTGAAGGTACTGCAGCACGAACTGGGCGATGACGGCGATGAGGAGCTGCAGGAGTACGCCGAGAAGATCGACAATGCCAAGCTCTCTGACGAGGTGCGCAAAAAGCTCTGCAAGGAGCTGGATCGTTTGGGCAAGCAGCCTTTCGGCAGCGCCGAGGCCTCTGTCATCCGCAACTATCTCGATACCTGCCTCGATATGCCTTGGAATAAGTACACCCGCGACCGCGCCGATGTTGCCAAGGCCCGCGCCATCCTTGACCGCGACCATTTCGGCCTTGAAAAGGTAAAAGAACGGATTTTGGAGTTTATTGCCGTCCATCAAATTAACCCTGAGGCCAAGGGTAAGATCCTCTGCCTCGTTGGACCTCCCGGCGTTGGTAAGACCTCTATCGCCATCTCTGTTGCCAAGGCCATGAACCGCAAGCTGTCCCGTCTCTCTCTCGGCGGCGTCCGCGACGAGGCGGATATCCGTGGTCACCGTAAGACCTACATCGGTGCCATGCCCGGTCGTATTATCGATGCCCTCATCCGCGCAGGTTCCATGAATCCGCTGTTGGTGCTGGACGAGATCGACAAGCTGGCAAACGACTCCCGCGGCGATCCCGCCTCCGCGCTCCTTGAGGTGCTGGACGCCGAGCAGAACGGCTCTTTCCGCGATCACTTCATGGAGCTGCCTGTTGACCTCAGCCGCATCATGTTCATCACCACTGCCAATACTACCGATACCATTCCCAGACCCCTCCTCGACCGTATGGAGCTGATTGAACTGAGCAGCTACACCGACGAGGAAAAGCTGGAGATCGCCAAGCGCCATCTGCTGCCCAAGCAGCTGAAGGAGCATGGCTTGAAGAAAACGCAGCTGAAACTCTCGGATAACGCCATTCGTCGCACCATCTCCGACTATACCCGCGAGAGTGGTGTCCGCGTACTGGAACGTCAGCTTGGTAAGCTGTGCCGTAAAACCGCAATGGCACTTGTGGAGAATAATGTAAAGTCTGTTACCATTACAGATAAAAACCTCCCCGACTACCTTGGCACCGTGCGTTATACCCCCGGTGTACATACGACCCGCGATGAAATCGGTGTGGTCAACGGCCTTGCCTGGACGGAAGTGGGCGGCGAGATCTTGGAAGTGGAAGTCAACGTCATGGACGGCACAGGCAAGCTGGAACTGACGGGCAATTTGGGCACGGTCATGCAGGAATCTGCCAAGGCTGCCCTCAGTTGTCTCCGCAGCCGTACCGACAGCCTGCGCCTTGAGAAGGAGTTTTACAAGACCAAGGACATCCACATCCACTTCCCCGAGGCGGCAACGCCTAAGGATGGCCCCAGTGCAGGTATCGCCATCACCACTGCCATGCTCTCCGCGCTCACGGGCCGCTTGGTGCGCCGTGAGGTGGCCATGACGGGTGAGGTGACCCTCCGTGGTCGCGTGCTGCCCATCGGCGGTCTGAAAGAAAAGACCATGGCAGCCCTCCGCAACGGTATGAAAACCGTGATCATCCCCAAGGAGAACGAGAAGGATCTGCAGGACATCGACCCCGTGGTGCGTAAGGCACTCCACTTCATCCCTGTGGAGACGGTGGATGCCGTCTTTGCAGCAGCCTTGGTGCCCGAAACACAGGCAGATGCTGTAGATCATCTCTCCACCTTTACTGCCGATACATCCTATACGGAGGTGCGTCATGGGAATCAACTTTAATCGCGCTGAGTTTGTTCTCTCCGCCGTCAATGCAGCCAATTTCGTCCGCGACGGTCGCCCCCAGGTGACCTTTGCAGGCCGTTCCAACGTGGGTAAGTCCTCGGTTATCAACCGCATCTTGAACCGCAAGAACTTCGCCCGCGTGGGTGCAACTCCCGGTAAGACGACCCAGATCAACTATTTCCGCATCGATGATAAAATCTACTTCACCGACCTGCCCGGTTACGGCTACGCCAAGGTCTCCAAAGGCGAGCGTGACCGCTGGGGCATGCTGATGGAGCGGTATTTCGCCGAGGCGGGCTTGGTAACGCTAGGCGTGCTGATCGTGGATGCCCGCCATAAGCCTACCGCCGACGATATCACCATGTGCGACTATTTTAAGTCCACTGGCTGTCCCCTCATCGTGGTGGCAAACAAACTGGATAAGCTGAAAAAGAGCGAGATCGAGCCTAACATCGCCCGCGTCCGCGAAACGCTGGAGTTGGACGAGTCTGTGATTTTGATCCCGTTCTCTGCTGAGAAGGGCATCGGCAAAACGGAGCTTATCTCCGCCATTGAGCAATATTGCGGCTAAATAAGAAAGAGTCGAGGATATTTCCTCGGCTCTTTTTCTTTTAGTACCGTTATCCGTAAAAAAGTACAACGCTATTTCATAGAAGCTATTGCGAAAACCAAATAAAAGTTGTATAATGATTACAAATTTTTAGGTAATTTTAACAGCATGTGTCGAAACCCCATTTTCGTTGAAAGAAGGAGAGCGGCAAGATGGCAACTTTTATTGTGAACGGCAAGAGTGTTACCGTGGAGAAGAATCAGAAGCTGATTCGTTTTCTCCGCGATGAATTGCATCTGACCTCCGTCAAGGACGGCTGCAGCGAGGGTGCTTGCGGCACGTGCCACGTCCTCATTGACGGCAAGCCCACCAAGGCCTGTATTCCGCAGACCGATAAGCTGGAAGGGAAGACCATCCAGACGGTGGAGGGCTTGAGTGATTGGGAAAAGGAGGTCTACACCTTCGCTTTCGGCGAGGCGGGCGCTGTGCAGTGCGGCTTCTGCATCCCCGGTATGGTGATCTCTGCCAAGGCGCTGCTGGATGTGAACAATAACCCCACCCGCGAAGAGGCAGCCTTTGCCATCCGCAATAATATCTGCCGCTGCACCGGCTATGTGAAGATCATTGATGCCATTTTGCTGGCAGGCAAGATCTTTCGCGAGGGAAAGCTGCCTGTGGCTTCCGAGGACGACTGGCAGATGGGCAGCCGTGTCCACCGTCTCGATGTAGAGGAGAAGGTGCTGGGCTACGGTCAGTATCCCGACGATGTGTATGTGGATGGCATGTGCTACGGTGTTGCCGTCCGCTCCAAGTACGCCCGTGCCCGTGTGCTGTCCATCGACACCTCCGAGGCGGAGGCATTGGAGGGCGTGGTGGCTGTGCTGACCCAGAAGGATATTCCCGGTAAGGTGAATGTGGGTCATATTAAGAAGGATCAGCCCACCCTTATCGGTGTGGGCGAGATCACCCACTATTTGGGCGACAGTGTTGCCTTAATCTGCGCTGTGGATATGGAGACCGCCAATCGCGCCCGCGACTTGGTGAAGGTGGAGTACGAGGTATTGCCCGCCGTCCGTAGCATCGAAGAGGCCAAGGCGGAGAACGCCCCGCTGGTCTTTGAAGAGGACGAGAATAACGTGCAGGCACATAAGCACGTAAAGCGCGGCGATGCCGATGGTGCAATCGCCAAGTCTAAGTATGTGATTACCGAGCATTTCTCCACGCCTTGGACGGAGCATGCGTTCTTGGAGCCCGAGTGCTGCGTGGCGCTGCCTATGGATAATGGCGGCGTAAAGCTGCTGACCACCGATCAGAGCGCTCATACCACCCTCCACGAGTGCGCCTCTATGCTGGGCGTGGACTATGACCACTGCCACGTGCAGAATATGCTGGTAGGCGGCGGTTTCGGCGGCAAGGAGGATATGTCGGTGCAGCATCATGCAGCACTGCTGACCTATGTGACCCGCCGTCCCGTGAAGATGAAGCTCACTCGCGCCGAGTCCATCCTCGTTCATCCCAAGCGTCACCACATGGAGATTGACCTAACCATGGGCTGCGATGAAAACGGCATGATTCAGGGCGTGAAGGCTTTCGTGGAGTCCGATACGGGCGCATTCGCTTCCTTGGGTGGCCCTGTGCTGGAGCGCGCCTGCACCCACGCAGCAGGCCCTTACGCCTACGAGAATTTTGAGATCGAGGGCTATGCCTACTATACCAACAATCCTCCCGCCGGTGCGTTCCGTGGCTTCGGCGTGACCCAGACCTGCTTTGCCACCGAAACGGTGCTGAACATGATGGCGGAGAAGATCGGTATCTCTCCTTGGGAGATCCGTATGCGCAATGCCATCCGTCCCGGCGGCGTGCTGCCCAACGGTCAGATCGTGGATGGTGCCACCGGCCTCGTGGAGACATTGGAGGCCATCAAGCCCGCCTATGATGCCGCCGTGGCAGCAGGGGAGCCTGTGGGTCTTGCCTGTGCCATGAAGAATGCAGGCGTTGGCGTTGGCCTTGCCGACTGGGGCCGCTGCAAGCTCATTGTGGAGGAGGATGGCAAGCTCCACATCTATGCCGGTGCTTCCTGCATTGGACAGGGCCTTGGTACGGTGTTGGTACAGCTGACCGTCACCTATACAGGCCTCAAGCGTGAGGACATCGTCTACGAGCGCAGCAATACGTGGATCGCACCCGACTCCGGCGATACCTCCGGCAGCCGTCAGACTCTCGTCACCGGTGAGGCATTGCGCCGCGCCGCTGAGAGCCTGCGTGAAGAATTGAATAGCGGCAAAACGCTGGATGATCTCAAGGGCAGAGAATTCTACGGTGAATACCTCGCCAAGACCGATCCTCTCGGCGCTGATGTACCCAACCCCGTCAGCCATGTGGCTTACGGCTATGCGACGCAGATGTGCATCCTCGATAAGGAGACGGGACGCATCAAGAGCATGCTGGCAGCCCACGACGTGGGTAAGGCGGTCAATCCCCTCAGTGTGGAGGGTCAGATCGACGGCGGCGTGGTCATGTCTATGGGCTACGCCTTGACGGAGAAGTTCCCCATCGATGAGAACTGCAAGCCCACCGCCAAATACGGCATGCTGGGTCTTTTCCGCGCCAATCAGATCCCGCCGGAGATCCGCGCCATCGTGGTGGAGAAGGCAGGTCTCGATGTGGCAGGCGGCGCTAAGGGTATCGGTGAGATCACCTCGATCCCCACAGCGCCCGCCATCGCCGAAGCCTACTATCAGCGTAACGGTGAGCGTGAGTTTGCCCTGCCGCTGAAGAATACTCCCTACGCAAAGTAAGAAAAAACGGGGGTCACGAGCCCTCGTGACCTCCGTTTTTGTCATTTCTTGATTTGTTTTAGTGATTCCTGTGTGTCTACATCCCACAGTTCTTCCTTTGCCACTTCCAACATGATAACATCTTCCTCATGATTTCTCCGGACGGCACGACCGCCGCAATCACCCTCCAAGGCGAGGAGTTCATCAAAGAATCGGGCAGGGAAGATGCAGGGATTGCCCTTCACTCCATCGTGGCTCAGTGCAGCGATGGAAGCAGGGGAGTGGCGGTAGAGATTGAGAAGCTGCTCCACCGTTTCGCGGCGCAGCAGGGGTTGGTCTGCCACTTGGAACAGCGCCGCATCGCAATCTTCCACGGCGCGCAGTCCCAATTTCAGCGAATGGCTCTGTCCCCATTCGGGATGGGCGTTGATAATTGGTGTAAAGGAAAACTCCTTTGCAAGTTCGACTATCTCGGGATATTGGGTGACCACTACAATAGGAGAGACCTGATCTGAAGGAACTGCTTCCAGTGCGCGGAGAATGAGGCTTTTGCCCTCCACCGTATGATGGAGCTTGTTCTCGCCAAAGCGTGCGGCGTTACCCGCCGCCATCACAACGCAGCCGATTTTCATGGAGCCAACCCCTTTCATTCCTGTCATTGGCGATAGTATACCCGTTTTTTTGCAAAACTGTCAATAATAAGTGCTGAGATTCTACGACCAAAAAGGACAAAAACACTTTTCAATAAAGTATAGTTGTGGTATAATCTACGGAAAAGTCAGAGATAAGTAAAATTTATAATAGAATGGATATAGAACCATGAGTAAGGAGGAATACCTTATGGGTGAAGTAGGCAAGAAGCAAGTTCGTGTTGACGGCTACGATAAAGCCACAGGCCGAACCAAATACTATGAAGATTTGATGCCCAGAGACGCGCTGTATGCCCGCATCAAGCACTCTGAGATCGCCCACGGTTATGTCAAGAGCGTGGACACCTCTGCCGCCGAGGCTATTGATGGCGTGGTGAAGGTGCTGACGTGCTTTGACGTGCCCGACATTCCGTTCCCCACGGCAGGACACCCTTGGTCTATGGACCCCGGTCATCAGGACGTGGCGGATCGTCTGCTGCTGAATCGTCATGTGCGCTACTATGGCGACGATGTGGCGGTGGTCATCGCGGAGAACGAAGTGGCTGCCATGCAGGGCGTGCGGGCACTAAAGGTGGAGTATGAAGAGCTGCCCTTCGTGCTGGATGTGCAGAAGGCTATGGAAGAGGGCGCACCTCAGCTCCACGAGGCATATCCGGGCAACATCTTAAAGCACACCGATATGCGCAAGGGCGACTATGCCGCCGCTATTACGGAAGAAGGCCTCATTAAGGTGGAGGGCTGGTACGATACGCCCAGTGTGCAGCACTGCCACATTGAGAACTTCGGCTGCTTTGCATACGAGGAGAACGGTCGCGTGACGGTGGTGTCCTCTACCCAGATCCCCCATATCATTCGCCGTGTGGTAGGTCAGGCGCTGGGTCGTCCTTGGGCCAACATCCGTATTATCAAGCCCTACATCGGCGGCGGCTTCGGCAACAAGCAGGATGCCCTCTATGAGCCGTTGTGCGCTTGGTGCTCTACGCAGGTGGGCGGTCGCTGCGTCCGCGTGGACTGCTCCCGTGAGGAGACCTTTGTGTCCAACCGTGTGCGTCATGCTATCCGCTTCCATATCGTCTCTTGGGTACGACCCGACGGCACCATGGCGGCGCGTAAGGTGGAGTGCTTCTCCAATCAGGGCAGCTACGCCTCCCACGGTCACTCCATCGTTGCCAAGGCTATGGGCTCTTTCGCACAGATCTATCCCTGTGATCACATGGAGTGTGATGCGTGGACGGTGTTTACCAACCGTCCCACCGCAGGCGCTATGCGCGGCTACGGTATGCCTCAGGCATCCTTTGCCAACGAGGCTAATATTGATGACATTGCCAAGGCGCTGAACATCGACCCGCTGGCCCTGCGTGAGAAGATCATCATGCCCAAGGGCTTCCGCGATGCCTTCTCGCAGAACGAGAACTATGAGGATAGCTTCCGCCAGTGCCTTGAAAAGGGCAAGGCCTACATCGACTATGATCGCAAGGTGGCGGAGTTTGCCAAGGATACAGGCCCTATCCGCCGCGGTATCGGTGTGGCGGCCTTCTGGTACAATACAGGTGTCTATCCCATCTCCTTGGAGACCAGCTCCAACCGTATGCTCCTCAACCTCGACGGCACAGTGACCATGCAGTGCGGTGAGACGGAGATCGGTCAGGGCGCAGATACTGCCTATGCGCAGATGACCGCCGATGTGGTGGGGCTCAAGAGCTACCGCGATGTGAATGTGGTGTCCTGTCAGGATACGGACATCACCCCCACGGGTCTCGGCGCTTACGCCAGCCGTCAGACCTATATGGCGGGCTTCTCCATCCGTCAGACGGGTGAGCTGCTGAAAAAGAAGATTCTCGAGTACGCCTGCGAGGTGACCCGTCAGACCGTGGGCAACATGGACATCGTGGACGGCAACATCGTCCGTAAGCCCGATGGCCGCGTGCTGATGAGCCTCTCCGAGCTTGCCATGACAGCACAGTATAACCCCGTACATAGCGAGCATATCACCGCTGAGAGCACCTACACCATCCGCAACAACGCCTATTCCTTCGGCTGTACCTTCGTTGAGGTGGAAGTGGATGTGCCTATGTGCAAGGTGATGTTGAAGGACATCGTCAATGTCCACGATTGCGGTCAGCTCATTAACCCCGCCCTCGCCGAGGCGCAGGTACACGGCGGTATGTCTATGGCTATCGGTTACGGTATGGGTGAGCAGCTGCTGTTTGATGAAAAGACAGGTAAGCCGCTGAACAACAACCTGCTGGACTACAAGCTCTCCACCATTATGGATCATCCCCACTTGGAGGCGCAGTTCGTGGAGAACTTCGAGCCCACCAGCCCCTTCGGCACGAAGGCACTGGGCGAGCCGCCCGCTTGCTCCGGCGCTCCCGCTATCCGCAACGCTATCTTGAACGCCACCGGCGTTTCTATCGATCAAAACCCCATGAATCCCCACATCCTCTTCAAGCGTTTCGCCGAAGAGGGCTTGCTGGCAGACTAAGAAAGGGAGGGAAAAGAAGTTATGTATGATATGTTAGCTTTGTATGAGGCTACCTCTGTAGCCGATGCCATTGCCCTCCGTTTGGAGCATCCCGAGGCACAGATCATTGCCGGCGGCACAGACGTGCTGGTGCAGATGCGTGAAGGCAAGCGGGCAGGGAAGGCCCTCATCAGCATTCAGAAGCTGGATGAAATGCGTGGCGTGACCATCGATGAGGAGGAGAATATCCGCATCGGCAGCCTTACCAGCTTTACCCACATTACCAGCGACCCCATCATTCAGAAGTACATCAATGTACTGGGTGAGGCAGTAGATATGGTGGGCGGCCCGCAGATCCGCAATGCCGGTACCATCGGCGGCAACACCTGCAACGGTGTCACCTCTGCTGACTCCGCCTCCACCCTCCATGCGTGGGAGGCCATGGTGGAGATCACCGGTAAGAACGGCGTGCGCCGCATTCCCATCCGCGATTTCTACATTAAGGCAGGTCAGGTGGACTTGAAGGTGGAGGAGGGCGAGATTCAGACCGCCATCCTTATTCCCAAGGCATCTTATGACCGCACCTATGGTCACTACATTAAGTACGCCATGCGTAACGCCATGGACATTGCCACCCTTGGCACTTCCGTCAACGCCCGTCTGAGCGCCGATGGAAAGACCTTTGAGCGCGTCCGCATCGCCTTCGGCGTGGCAGGCCCTGTGCCAATGCGCGCCACCAATGCTGAGGCGTTCATCAACGGCAAGGAAGTGACCCTCGCCAACATTGAGGAGTTCGGCCGCAAGGTGCTGGAGGACATCAATCCCCGCGACTCGTGGCGTGCTTCCAAGGCGTTCCGCTCCCACATCGCCGTGGAGAGCGCCAAGCGCTGCCTCATTGAGAGCGTGAAACTGGCAGGAGGTGAGCTGTAATGGCAAAGAATCAGTATAAGCTGGTCACCTGCACCATCAACGGCAGGGAAGTGGAGAAGATGGTGGATGTCCGCGCCTCTTTGA
The DNA here is from genome assembly GCA_017408915.1 of Oscillospiraceae bacterium. Classification (GTDB taxonomy): domain Bacteria; phylum Bacillota; class Clostridia; order Oscillospirales; family Oscillospiraceae; genus Vescimonas. The sequence continues at coordinate 38,092 of JAFQTS010000032.1, forward strand.
CCGATATGCTCCGCAACGACTTCAGCCTCACTTCCGTGAAGAAGGGCTGCGAAGTGGGCGAGTGCGGCGCTTGCAATGTGCTGATTGACGGCGAGTGCTTTAACTCCTGTCTCTACCTCGCCGTGTGGGCTGAGGGCAAGAACATCACCACCTTGGAAGGCCTTACCGGCCCCAATGGTGAGCTGAGCGATATTCAGCAGGCCTTCATTGACGAGACGGCGATCCAGTGCGGTTTCTGCACTCCCGGCTTTATCATGACGGCAGTGGAGATCCTCAATCGCGGTGTGGAGTACAGTGACGATGAACTGCGTAAGCTCCTCTCGGGGCACCTGTGCCGCTGCACCGGCTATGAGAACATCTTCAAAGCCGTGAAAAAGACCATGCTCCGCCGCCTTGGCAAGCTGGACGATCCCTATCTCAATACTTGATAGACGCAAAAACTCCCGCCCGCGAGGGTGGGAGTTTTTTATGTTCATTTATATTTTCCGCTCCAGCCAGCCGAAGGCGTCGTCAAAGATACTGTCGCCATAGTCCCGCATAGAGGCGCAGAAGCCCTCGTAGGCTGTCAGCAGCTTCACGGCATCTTCCGTGAGGTACGCGCCGCCGCCGCCCTTACCGCCGGTAGAGGAGTGGAGGAGCTTGAAGCCCAATGCCGCCTCAGAATTGCGGATGATGTTCCACGCTTTGGAGTAGGCCATCTCCATCTCAGCTGCCGCAGCGCGCAGCGAATGAAGCCGATCCACCGTGTGGAGCAGCTGGGCAACGCCGGGGCCGAAACATTTCGTGTCAGTAAACAAACGGCATGTGAAGTTGTATTTCATCTTATCCATATTATTATTGTAACAGCTATATTTTCCTGCGTCAACCGGTAGTTTTGCGAAATACGAGATGAGTTTCATTTGGGGAAAATTAACATCGTCAATTCGTTCACAATATGAAAGAAAAGTGGAAAAATTTTGTCATTTATCCTAATATCAATCTGGATAAAATTATGCTATAATGACCCAAAATCAATAATGGGGGACAATCGGAAACTTTTGATTTTACGAAGTCCCACGAACTATAGGAGGTTACTATATGAACACTTACGGACTGGAAAAGATGGGCATTATCAATGCCAGCGCTGTTTACCGCAACCTGACTCCGGCCCAGCTCACTGAGCATGCGCTGCGTCGCGGCGAGGGTCTGCTGAGCAACACCGGCGCACTGGTGGTCAAGACCGGTAAGTACACCGGCCGCAGCGCCAATGATAAGTTCATCGTTGATACCCCCGCCGTTCACGATGAGATCGCATGGGGCAAGGTGAACCGTCCCATCGAGAAGGAGAAGTACGACGCCATCCGCAGCAAGGTCATCGCCTATCTGCAGGGCAAGGAGATCTTTATCTTCGACGGTTTTGCCGGTGCTGATCCCAAGTATATGAAGGGCTTCCGCGTCATCAACGAGCTGGCCAGCCAGAACCTGTTTATCCGTCAGCTGCTGCGCCGTCCCACTGCCGAGCAGCTGGAGAACTTCGTTGAGGATTACACCATCATCGCCGCTCCCGGCTTCAAGTGCATCCCCGAGATCGACGGTGTCCGCTCTGAGGCCGCTATTCTGGTGAACTACGAGGCCAAGGAAGTCATCATCTGCGGCAGCCAGTATGCAGGCGAGATCAAGAAGTCTGTGTTCTCCGTGATGAACTATGTCCTGCCCAAGATGGGCGTATTCCCCATGCACTGCTCCGCCAATATCGGCGTGGATGGCGACAGCGCCGTGTTCTTCGGTCTGTCCGGCACCGGTAAGACCACTCTGTCTGCCGACCCCAACCGCCAGCTGATCGGCGACGACGAGCATGGCTGGGCTGACGACAGCGTGTTTAACTTTGAGGGCGGCTGCTATGCTAAGTGCATCAACCTCTCCGAGGAGAAGGAGCCCGATATCTACCGCGCTATCAAGTTCGGCGCACTGGTGGAGAACGTGGTGATGGACGAGGAGACCCGCGAGTTCGACTTTGACGACGATTCTCTGGCTGAGAACTCCCGCGTGGGCTATCCCGTTGAGTATATCAACAACGCCAAGTTGGACGGCGTGGGCAGCACTCCCAAGACCGTTATCTTCCTGACCGCCGATGCTTATGGCGTTCTGCCTCCCATCTCCAAGCTGGATAAGAATCAGGCTATGTACTACTTCGTCTCCGGCTTCACTTCCAAGCTGGCCGGTACTGAGATCGGTATCACCTCTCCCGTGCCTACCTTCTCTACCTGCTTCGGCGAGCCCTTCCTGCCTCTGGATCCCTCCGTGTACGCCTCTATGCTGGCTGACAAGGTGGAGAAGTCCGGCGCTAAGGTCTATCTCGTCAACACCGGCTGGAACGGTACCGGCGAGCGTACCAAGCTGAGCTACACCCGCGCTATGGTCACCGCCGCTCTGAACGGCTCTCTGGAGAAGGCCGAGTTCGTCACCGATCCTTATTTCGGTGTTGCCGTGCCTACCTCCTGCGAGGGCGTGCCTTCCGAGCTGCTGATCCCCGCCAACACCTGGGCTGACAAGGCCGCTTACGAGGCCAAGGCTCACGAGCTGGCCAAGAGCTTCGTGGAGAACTTCAAGAAGTACGACCACATGAGCGCTGAGGTCGTGGCTGCCGGCCCCAAGGCATAAAAAATGCTGGAAATTCGTGTGCTGCTGTCCGATGTGGACTACGACACCGCCTGCGAGAAGATTGCCCCGCTCCTTGCGGATATAATGCAGGAAAAGGGCGGCATCGTAGGGGCTGCCGTTGGCAAGCGTGAGCGTTTGGTGGCCTTTCTCCGCCGCGTGCTTCGCAAGAAGAATCAGGTGGAGCGGGACCGCTGGGTGGCAGAACTTGCTACCAAGCACCGCACCGTGCTGATGAAAAAGGCCGCTGACCTTGCTGCAGAGCAGGGGGTAGATGTCCGCGTCTGTGACGTTGCTGTGCGACAGCTGTAAAAATTACAAAAAAACACGCCAAAGGCTGAAACCTTTGGCGTGTTTTTTGCGTCTAATAGATGAATTTACTTCTTAAGGGCGTTCACAGCCTCACGGAGAGCATCTACCTGCTCCTGGGTAGTGGCCCAGCTGCCGCAGAAGCGGACGCCGGAATGGGTCTCGTCCACGCGCTCCCAGTACTCGTAACCGAAGTTCTTGCCGAGAATTGCCAGCTCCTCATCGGAGATGATGGGATACTGCTGGTTGGTGGGGGAGTCGAACAGCAGGAGATAGCCGTTGGACACGAAAATGTCGCGGATCTGATAGGCCATGTCGTTGGCATTGCGGGCGATCTTGGTGTAGAGATCGTCGGTGAAGAGGGTATCGAACTGGATGCCCAGCAGACGACCCTTTGCCAGCATACCGCCACGCTGCTTGATCATGAAGCGGAAGTCCTTCTTATACTTCTCGTTCATGATGACCACAGCCTCGCCGAACAGAGCGCCCACCTTAGTGCCGCCGATGTAGAACACATCGCACAGCTGAGCGATCTCGGGCAGGGACAAATCATTGCCGTCGGCAGTGAGGCCGTAGCCGAGACGTGCGCCGTCGATGTAGAGGGGGAGACCGTACTCACGGCAGGTGTTGAAGATCTCCGTCAGCTCCGCCTTGGAGTAGAGCATACCCGTCTCGGTGGGGTGGGAGATGTACACCATACCGGGCTGGACGATGTGCTCCTCGGACTCATCGTTCTTCTGCCACTCCACATAGTCCTTCACCTGCTTGGCGGTGAGCTTGCCGTCGGGAGTGGGGAGTGCGATGACCTTGTGACCGGTAGACTCGATCGCGCCGGTCTCATGGCAGTTGATATGACCGGACACGGCACTCACCACGCCCTGCCAGGGACGCAGAAGCGCGGCGATCACGGTGGTGTTGGTCTGCGTGCCGCCAACGAGGAAGTGGACATCGGCCTCGGGAGCGTTGCAGGCAGCGCGCACCTTGGCACGGGCGCTGTCGCAGATCTCATCGCAGCTGTAACCCACGGTCTGCATCATGTTGGTCTCCATCATGCGCTCCATAATGGCGCTGTGGGCACCCTCCAGATAGTCGCTGTTAAAATAGATCATACGGTTCTCCTTCCGAATCTTAATGATACTATGTATATTCTACTGTACTTCCACCTTTTAGTAAAGGGAAATTTTTAATATATCTTGCAAAATCAAATGTAATCTGTTAGAATAGCTTGGATAGCAAGGAGGCTTGTTAAATGAAAAAATCTACTAGAGAAGCCGCACCTAAAACCGGCGGCAAGAAAAAGCAAAATAAAGTTCTGTATTATGTTATTTTGGTGATCCTGGTGGGTATTCTGGTGTTCTCTATCTCTAAGATCATCAGCTACTTTAAGCAGCAGGCAGATGCCGAGAACATTCAGGATCAGGTCATTACCGATCATATCACCCCCGGCGACACGGACGCCACCACACCCGATACCCCCGACGACGGCGAGGGTGACGAGGATAAGGAGCCCGAGAAGAAGCCCGAGCCTCAGAAGCCCGAGCCCGAGACCATTAACGTTGACTTTGCAGGTCTTACTTCCAAGTACCCCGATGTGGTGGGTTATATCTACGCTGCTTACACCGGCATCAACTATCCCATTGTGCAGTCCAGCAGCAATGATTACTATCTTAACCACGATCTGGACGGCAACGTGAACAACAACGGCAGCATTTTTGTGGAGCATCTGAACGCCTCCGACTTCTCTGACCAGAACACCATCATCTACGGTCATAACATGAAGTCCGGTCTGATGTTTGCCCATCTGACCAACTACAAGAACCAGTCCTACTACAACGCACACCCCTATTTCTACATCTATACCCCCAACCAGAACTATAAGCTGAACCTGTATGCCGGCTTCGTCTGCGAGCATGATGACGAGGTGTACGCCCTGTCTCTGAGCCAGTCTCAGCTGGAGGCCATGGCAGCCAAGTCCACCTTTAAGTCCAACATCGGTACGCCTACCGGTAATGTTGTGACGTTGTCCACCTGCTCTTACGAGTTCGACGATGCTCGTTATGTGGTGGTGGGTGAGCTTGTCCCCATCAGCAACGAGGGCTAAGTACTATCACTTGAAGAAAGACCTTCTTTCGAAGGTCTTTCTTTTTTTGCTTGACATACATAGAATATCTATGTATACTATACATAGATATTCTATGTATGAGGAGGCGGCTATGAAGAAGCAGAGTATTGAGCATACCCACCTGTTGATTTTAAGTTTGCTGGCAGGGGAGGATATGTACGGCTATCAGATGATCACGGAGCTGGCGCGGCGCTCTCAGAACGTGTTTTCGATGAAGGAGGGTACGCTGTATCCCGTGCTCCACGGCTTGGAAAAGCAGGGCTATGTGGAGGCCTATCAGCAGGCTGCAGAGAGCGGCAGAATGCGGAAGTATTACCGCATCACCCGCAGCGGTCGCGGCTGTTTGGCGGAGGAAAAACAATCCTGGGAGGTCTATGAGGGCGCGGTCAATGCCGTGCTGCGCTTCAGCGCAGGGTTGGCGTGATGGATCGGCGGGAGTATTGCCGTCAGCTGACGCAGGAGCTGCGCCATCTGACCGCCAAGGAAGTTGCCGCTGTGCGACAGGAATTCATGGATCACATGGAGGATCACGCCGAGATGCTCCGTGAGGCGGGCTATGACGAGGCAGAGGCCGATGTTCGCGCTGTGGAGGCCATGGGTGACCCTGTGGAAACAGGCCGCGAGATCGACAAGCAGTATCCTGCCATTTGGCTGTGGCTGAGCCGCATCGCCGTGGCGGTGATCGTGATCGTGTGTATCTCAGCACTGTTCAGCTTGTTTGGTGCCTATACCGCCTTCGATTCACTGGCCATCCGTATGAATCCCTACAGGAACGTGGACATTCCGAAGGATTCGTACATCGACTACCGCATGGAAATCGGCGATGATATCGTGCATTTCATCGGGCTGGAGGGCTATGTCCCCGGAGAGGACTGCGAGGTGTCACTTCATTTCAATATGTATGACAAGAGCATTTTTGGTTCGGTTCATCAGAATTTGGAGACTATGCTTACGTTCAGAACCGATAGCGGGGATAGAATCTCGCTTTCCGGCGGTGGCAGCAGCAATGAGAAGGTTGCGCATTACAGAAAAAATCTGCAGATTACCTCCGATGATACGTATATTACCGCAATCTACGACCACTACGGGCGCTATGTGGCCTGTACTATTGACTTACAGGAGGTGGGAAAATGAGCAAGATGAAACCGATGCCCTCCCGCCGCCGTCGTGCCCTGCGGAATTGTCTCATCGCCCTTCTTGCCATCGCCCTGTACAGCAGCGTCTCTTTCTATGCACTGACACCCCTGAATGCGGTGGAATACGCCAAGGATCGCAGTGGTCTCTACGATCCCACCGAGGTGGTAAGCGTCCAATGGGTGCCGGAAATGCACCGCGTGCACCGCTTGTATCTGGTTGAAAACGAACACACGGTGGCCCTCAGCTCCGCCATATTGCGGGTACTGGGCTGGGAGGGCAGCTTTGTTTGGGCGGTGGACTGCTCCAAGGAGAGTCCCATCCACTGCGGATGCGTCACCATGAGCCACGGAGGAAATAACGACGGAGAACGGGTACTATTCTATTACGGGCGTGTGAACGACCCCAAAATTGCGCGTATCGAGCTTTTGGAGGTACATTTGCAAGACAGCGGCATCCCACCGGGAGAGACCACGGAGTTTGAAAACATCGTTAGCACCATCGAGCTCCCCTGTGAGGAGTGGATCACCAAAAATGGGAGAGCGTATTTTCTGGAAAAAAGCTTCCCCTCCGATGATGTAACCATTCGAAGATATGTGCGGGGCTATGATGGAGAAGGGAACATCGTCCATCAGGAATATATCAGCAACTATGCCGGCGTCAGCTGGGGCTAAAACGTAAGAGCGTGACGCACTGCGTCACGCTCTTTTAACATGTGTTCAATTGCGCCTTTGGGCGCGGACAGAGATCAACTCGCCTGTAATGCTGATTGCAATCTCCTCGGGAGTGACGGCGCCGATAGCCAAACCAATGGGGGTATGGACACGGTCGGTAGCCTCTTTGGAGATACCCGCCGCCCACAGCCGCTTATTAACTGCCGCTGTCTTTGCCGCTGACCCGATGACGCCCACATAGGGGAATTCGCGCCGCAGCACCTGCTCGAGGACTTGGAAATCGTTGCTGTGTCCGCTTGTGAGGACAATGATGAAATCGTCATCCTTCAAAGGCGGCAGTTCCTCAATGGTATCATAGCTGCCGCAGAGGACAGTTTCTGCATGGGGGAACGCCTCTTTCACGGCGAATTCGGGGCGATCATCAAAGACGGTTACCTCGAAATCCACCATCCGCAGCAGCGGCGTCAGCGCGCGGGAAATGTGGCCTGCGCCGAAGATGACCACACGCTGGGAAGCGGGCATATTTACGGGGAAATAGCCATCAGCGGGACATTGTGCGCCCTTATCGGTGACGATGGGGGCGCTGTTATCCTTGGTAGACAGCCACAGCGTACCGCCTGTCTGCCCACGAAAACGCGCCTCCACATCCTCCACAGCATCACGCCATGCAGGCGTAACAGGTGAGAGGAGCACCGTCACCTCGCCGCCGCAGACCATGCCAATATCGTCCTTGAGGGAGGGGTGCAGAGGATACTCGCGAATTTCCGCGCCGCCGCCCTCTTGCAGAAGGCGAAGGGCTTCTTCAATAGCGCGGCCTTCTACTGCGCCGCCGCCTACCGTGCCTGCCATCAAGCCGTGCTTACCCACCAGCATCTGTGAGCCTGCGCCACGGGGTGCAGAGCCGGTGTGGGAGAGAATGGTAACCAGCACAGTGTTTTTCCCTGCAGAAATGGCGTGGCGTAGTGCTGTAAATATCGTCCTCATTTGCTCAACTCCATCTTATACTCGCCGTCCTCCTCCGTCACGGTGACGGAATAGCCCTGAGAGGCAGCGTAGCGCTTCACGTTCTCTACGCAGACCATGGCGTCCACGAGAACGGTGAGGGAGTTGGGGTTGCCTTTCTTCACTTCATTCTGCACCATCACAACGGGCATGGGGCAGCTCAAACCACGTGCATCGACCATAGTTAGTTACGCTCCTTTTTTGCAATATTCATGAAAGAAATGACCAGCAGGACAACAGCGGCGATCACAACGGCGATCTTGCCGGAGGTAGCGATACCGCCTGCGGAGTACACACCATCGGTGAGGGAAGCGGCAGAGCCTGCCAGCTTGAAGTTGTGAGCAACAGCAGCGCCCACCACCATGCCGAACACGGTCACGGCACTGTCGCCATTGCCCTCGCCGGCGAGGATCAGCTGACGGAGGGGGCAGCCACCCAGCAGCACGCTGCCCCAACCGACCAACACCATGCCGAGGAGATTCCACAGCTGGCTGGCGTGGGCGATAGGCTGGAGGTAAGCGGAGAAGCCGGAGAAGTTGCCGAGGATGATGTTGCCCAGCAGCACCACCACGAAGATGGCAGCGAAACCGGATAGAAGGTTAAAGTCGCGGAACATGATGGCATCACGCATACCGCTCACCATGCACAGGCGGGACTTCTGAGCCAGTGCGCCAACGATGAGCGCGATCACCAGTGCTGCCAGCACGGGAGCGTGCTTGGAGCCGGGGCCGGACTCGGAGAAAACAAAGATGGTGGGGACGATCAGCACCAGTGCCAGCAGCGCCACCATGACGAAGGGCAGTGCAAAGCCCTCGACCTTGGTAGCGGTATAGCTGCGCTTGAGGGAGAAGCCGCGCTTTAAGAAGAAGATACCGATCAGAATACCGATGGCGAAGCCCACGAGGCCCACGAAGGCGTTCAGATCGCCGCCGCCCATACGGATGACCATACGGAGGGGGCAGCCCAGGAACACCAGTGCGCCGATCATCACGATAGCACCGAGAATGAAGCGGACAGCGGGGGAAGAGCCTGCACGGGGCTTAAACTCACCCGTTGCCAAGGCGATGATGGTGGAGCCCAGCACAAGGCCGATGATCTCGGGACGGATGTACTGCACCACTGCGGCGCTGTGGAGCTTCGTTGCACCTGCGATATCACGGAGGAAACAGGCGATGCAGAAGCCCATGTTGGCGGGGTTGCCCAAGGCAGTCAGTGCCACGGCGGCAATGCCGACCACAGCGCCTGCAATGAGCACCCAAATGTTGATTTTCTTGCTCATAGTTGCATATCTCCTTTTTATTTAATGCAAATAAATGTGTTTCCCGCCCGTATAGGGGGTGACTTCACCGATCCTCTGTGCCGCGGGGACGCAGGTCTGCAGCTCTTCAAAGAGAGCCTGGGCATCCTCGGGATGGACGGCGATCAGCAATCCTCCTGCCGTCTGTGGATCGTAGAGGAGATCCTGCAGATGGAGCGGCACATCACCCTCGTCTACATGGGCTTCTGCAAAATTGCGGTTACGGTACATGCCCTCAGGAAGAATGCCCATACGAGCCAATTCTGCAGCTTCATCCAAGAAGCGGAAGCCATCTACATGGAGATGCAGCTCCACATTGCTGCCCTGTGCCATCTCCGTGCCGTGGCCTAAGAGGCCAAAACCCGTCACATCGGTGCAGGCGTGAACACGGTATTTCACCATGGCATCACGGGCCGACTTATTAAGGGTCGTCATCAGTTGGAAGGCGTAATCCAGCGTTTCCTTCGATACCAAGTCGGCTTTCGCTGCCGTGGTAACGACGCCGATACCCAAAGGTTTCGTCAGCAGCAATACATCTCCTGCCTTTGCGCCGCTGTTGGTGAGCATTTTATCGGGATGGACAAAGCCCGTCACCGCCATGCCGTATTTGGGCTCGCGGTCAAGGATACTGTGTCCGCCCGTAATGAGTGCGCCTGCTTCATAGACCTTGTCGTAGCCGCCGCGAAGCATGTCATGGACGGCTTCTTTCGGCATATCGGCAGGAACAGCCATGATGTTCAGCGCCAGTTTCGGCTCACCGCCCATGGCGTACACGTCGGAGAGGGCGTTGGTGGCGGCAATGGCGCCAAAAGTGTAGGGATCGTCGGCAATAGGGGGGAAGAAGTCCACCGTCTGCACCAGCGCCAAATCGTCGCTGATGCGGTAGACACTGGCATCGTCGCTTTTATCGAAACCAACCAGCAAATTGGGATCGCTGTGGACGCGGATGCCCTCCAGCAGTTGTGCCAGCACGCCTGCGCCGACTTTCGCGCCGCATCCTGCGCAGGAGGCAAGTTTTGTCAGTTTTACTTCACTTTCCAAGGCTTTCACCTCCCAAAGCGTTACTGAAACGGAGAATTGCTTCCAATACGCCGCCGCCGATGGCTAACGCCTTGTCCGAGGCGGTTTGGCAATAGGAAACATCGCCACGAGGATCGACATCACCGGATTTCATGCCCTTGTGAACCATCGTACCATCGGCGATGAGGCCACGGAGAACACCCGAAATCGTGCATTTCATGGGCGCGTCGCCCACATAGCCCACCGTATCGCCCTCATTGACGAGATCACCAATAGAGGCCGCCGTACGGAAAGTGCCATCCGCAGGGGCGCGGAGCACCCGCTCTCCGGCAAAGCCGCCGATCAGACCGGGGATATTGGTGTTGGGGAGGGCGCTGCCCTCATAGATCACGCGGCCTAAGGTGTGACCTCGCATGGTCTCCACCACAGCGTGGCAATCTTCGCCCGCCGTGAATCCGGGGCCAACACCAATGACGATGGGGGCATCGGTGATTTTCGTGCCTAAGTTGCGCTTGGCAAGGATGGCATCCACCACCACATGGGGCTTTAGTTCCGCGCGGCAAGCACATTCCGGATCAGCGAGGACGGGAATTACGCCGTCATTGAGGAGTTTCCGCGCTTCAGCAGCGGACTCTGCACGCTTTGCAGCAACATTTTCTACCGTTGTTTCACCTTTGACGATGGCTTCAGAGAAGGAAACCGTGCGGCGGATGGAAGTAGGGTGAGAGAGGTCTGTCATCACCACGGAAAGGCCGCTGCGAAAGAGCCGTAAAGCGATTCCACTTGCCAGATCACCTGCACCTCGAATCAATATCAACATGGAGATTCCTCCTTATACATACAGCATGATCTCATGGATCCTGTCGATTTCCAGCACGGATTCTTCGATAGCGGCGCGGATGGCTGCCGTTTCCTCAACGGGAGCGCACCATGCAATGCCGCAGTCGGCGCTGAGCTGGCGAGGAGCAGAGATCAATTTGCCACCGATGCCGCGATGTTTGCAAATCTGCTCTAAGGCCATAGCTTCGGCTGTGGTATGGAAGGTCACCACGGTACGCAGTTGTTGTTCTCTCATAGGGCGATGCTCCTAACTGCTGCAATGGCAGCGTCTACATCTTCAATCGTGTTGTAGTAACCGAAGCTGAAGCGGACAGCGCCCTGCTCCACGGTGCCGAGGGCGGTGTGGAGGCGGGGAGCACAATGTGCCCCAGCGCGGGTGGCGATGGAGAACTCGCCGCTTAAAATATCCGCCACCTCACCGGAGGGGATGTCGCCAATGTTCAGCGTTACAATTGGCGCACGATCACGGGTAAAATCACCGTAGATGGTCACACCTTCCAAATTGCGGACACCTTCATAAAACCGCTGCATCAACGACATTTCGTGGCTGTGAATAGTTTCAATGCCGACAGAGTTGATGAAGTCAAGAGCAGCACCGAGACCTGCGATGCCGTGTCCGTTTAGCGTGCCTGCCTCCAAGTGGGTAGGCATTTCAGCAGGCTGATGGGGGAGATAGGTCTGTACACCAGTGCCGCCGGACTTTAAGGGGCGAATCTCCACACCCTCGGCGACACACAGCCCACCTGTGCCCTGAGGGCCCATCAAGGACTTATGTCCCGTAAAGCAGAGAACATCAATACTCATGGCCACCATGTCGATGGGGAGCGCTCCTGCCGTTTGTGAGGCATCTACAATAAACAGCAAACCGTGCTCATGGGCGAATTTTCCAATCCAAGCAATATCCAATGTATCGCCTGTGAGGTTGGATGCATGGGTGCAGACGATGGCGCGGGTGTTGGGACGCAGCAGCTTTTCAAAATCCTCGTAATGGATCTGTCCTTGCGTATCTGCGTGGATGAAATCCACCGCAACGCCCTGCTGCTGCAAGAGATAGAGAGGGCGCAGGACGGAATTATGCTCTAAGTCAGTAGAGATCACGTGATCGCCCGCAGTAAAAAGCCCTAAAATCGCCGTATTCAGCGCCTCAGTGGAGTTGGAAGTAAAGGCCACACGGGCAGGGGAAGGGGCGTTAAAAAGGGATGCCAAGGCGGCACGGGTATCATAAATCACGCGGGAGGCCGTGAGAGAAGTACCGTGAACACCGCGACCGCTGTTGCCAAGGTTGCCCATTGCATTTACCACGGCTTCAGCAACGCAAGGGGGCTTATAGACCGTCGTTGCCGCATTGTCCAAGTAGATCATTTTCTCACTTCCATTCCTATCGTTATTCTTTTAAAAGTATTACGGTAATTATAAAACTTCCCTAACAAAAAGTCAAGCGCCCAAACAAGTAAGAGAAAAAAACAAAAGCCCCGATACCTTGCGGTATCGAGGCTTTTGGCACGCCGTAAGAGATTCGAACTCCTGACCTTCTGGTCCGTAGCCAGACGCTCTATCCAGCTGAGCTAACGGCGCTTGTCTTCAAGCGACTTGCATATAGTACCACACTTTTTTCCAAAATGCAAGAGGTATTTTCAAAATATTTCTTCTTTTTTTTGCCTTGTCAACAGGTGCCTTTTGTGGTATCGTAGTAACATAGAGAAATATGCGCGGGAGGGTATGGAATATGACCACCAATTTTAAGACCTGCATGTTCGGCGGCTTCGACCGAGAGGATGTTATCAAGTTCATTGAGCAGTTTTCCAAGGAGTCTCAGGAGAAGATCGCTGCGCTGGAGCAGGAGAACGCTTCTCTGAAATCCGGCAATGAGCAGATGGAGTCTGCACTTCGCACCCTGCACGCACAAGTGAAGGAGCAGCAGGCGGAAACTTCCCTTGCAGAGGAGCTGCGTCGTCAGATCGCTGCGCTGACCGAGCGGGCAGAATCTTTGCAGAATGAGCGTGATGCGCTGAAGGCTAATGCCGATGAGTATGCCTATCTCAAGGAGCATATTGCTGAGATCGAGATCAATGCCCACCGCCGCAGCGAGGAGTTCCGCGCCGAGGCTATGGCACAGCTGCGTAAGTGCGTGGCACAGCAGCGTGCATGGTGTCAGGAGCAGCGCCGTCAGCTGGCAGCGATGCACGAGGATGCTCTGGTGAAGCTCCGCAGCGCTGAGCAGTCTGTCATCGATGCTGACTATGCCGGCTTTGACGAGATGCTGGATTCCCTGCAGGCCATCGAGGACACCCTTCAGTAAAATTTAGATAAGCAAAGCCCTGTAGCTTCAGCTACAGGGCTTTTGTCATGTATTTTTGCTTTACAGGAGCATGATACCGTTCTCGGCACAAATGCGCTCAGTACCCTCGTCCCAAAGGCTTGCCTGCACCTCACCGATGTGGCAAGTACCGATCATGATCATGCACAGACGGGACTGACCGATACCGCCGCCGATGGTGAGGGGCAGCTCACCGTTGAGGAGCATCTTATGGAAGGGGAGCTCGCGGCGATCATTGCAGCCGCGCTTGTTCAGCTGATAGTCCATGGCGGCCTCGTCCACGCGGATACCCATGGAGGAGATCTCAAAGCTGCGATCCAGCAGCTCGTTATACAGCAAGATATCGCCGTTCAAAGACCAGTCGTCATAGTCGGGAGCGCGACCGTCGTGGGGCTTGCCGCTGCCCTTGAGGTTGTCGCCGATCTGCATGAGGAAAACGGTGTGATGCTCACGGCAGATGGCATCCTCGCGCTGCTTGGGGGTATAATCGGGCCAGCGATCCTCCAACTCCTGGGTGGTGACGAAGTAGACGTCGCGATCCAGCTTGGTATGGAGGCTGGGGAAGGCGATCTGCAGTGCCTCATTGGTCTCTACCACAGCGCCCACAATGGCGCGGACGGTCTGACGGAGATAGGACTCGGTGCGATCCTCGCGGTCAATGACCTTCTCCCAGTCCCACTGGTCAACGTAGATGGAGTGGAGGTTATCCACCTCTTCATCGCGGCGAATGGCGTTCATGTCGGTGAACAGACCCTTGCCAACGTTGAACTCGTAGCGCTTGAGGGCAAGACGCTTCCACTTAGCCAGAGAATGCACCACCTGTGCCACGCTGCCCACATCGGGAATATCGAAGGCCACGGGACGCTCAAAACCATTCAGGTTATCGTTAAGGCCCGACTTATCATCAACGAACAGGGGAGCGGAGACACGGCGCAGATTCAGCGCCTGACCCAAATTCACCTGGAAATTGCTCTTGATAAACTCGATGGCCCGCTGCATCTCATAGACAGACAGGGGCGTTTTGTAACCCTCGGGAATGATAACTTTGCCCATAACGAACACCTCACTTAAAAATATAATCCAATACATTATACTGAATGATTGGTTTCTTGACAAGAGGGAATTTCTATATCTTCACGGGGACAAAACAACTATTGCTATTCAATGAGATTCCGCTATAATGAAAACACGGATTTTCCATGAGGTGAGAGAATGAATGTCTATGATTTTGTTGTAAAGGCGCAGGATGGCAGCGAGGTGGCCTTAGAAGCGTATAAAGGTAAGCTGCTTTTGATCGTCAATACTGCCACTGGCTGCGGTTTTACGCCCCAATATGATGAACTGCAGGAACTGTATAGATCTTATAAAGATAGAGGGTTGGAGATTCTTGATTTTCCTTGCAATCAGTTCGGCGGACAGGCACCCGGAAACGATGCGGAGATCTATTCTTTCTGCACGGGGAAATATGGCATCACCTTCCCGCAGTTTTCAAAAGTAGATGTCAATGGCGAGAATGCCATCCCGCTGTTTCAATGGCTTACCGCCAACACCAGATTCGAAGGCTTTGGTGCATCACCTTTGGGTGTAAAGCTTTCCGACACGGTTAAAAAGATAGATAAAGACTATCAAAAGAACGGCAATATCAAATGGAACTTTACGAAATTTTTGATTAGCCGTGATGGTGAAATCGTGGCGCGATTTGAGCCTACGGAGATGCGGAAGCTGCGGGAGAAAATTGAAGCGATTCTGTAATCTAATGACTAAGAAACACCGGAAGGGGAGAACCCTTCCGGTGTTTTGCTATGTACTTGGTTTGATCGCTTACTTGTAGGACTCGATCATGGCCTTGAAGGCGGGCAGAGAACGACGGATCATGTCGTTAGCCACGCAGTAGCTGCAGCGGAAGAAGCCGGGGCAGCCAAAACCGTCAGCGGGGACAACCAGCAGGTTGTGCTCCAGCTTGGCCTTCTCGGAGAAGGCGTTGGCGTCGCCGTTGGGAGCCTTCACGAACAGATAGAAAGCACCATCGGGCTTAGCGCACTCGTAACCCATCTCAATGAGGCTGTTGTACAGCAGCTCGCGGTTCTCATCATAAGCCACCAGGTCAGGACGCTCGGTAGCGCAATACTCGATGACCTTCTGCATCAGCGTGGGGGGGCAGACGTGACCCATGATACGGGCAGCACCGGCGATAGCGGCAAAGACAGCAGCACTATCCTCAGCGAAGCCGGGGACATAGACGTAGCCGATACGCTCACCGGGCAGGGACAGGGACTTGGAGTAAGAATAGCAGACGATGGTATTCTTGTAGATGCAGGGGATGAAGGGAACGGTCACGCCGCCGTAGACCAGCTCACGATAGGGCTCGTCGGCGATGATGTAGATGGGATGACCATACTCGGCGCTCTTACGCTCCAGCAGGGCAGCCAGACCCTTCAGAGTCTCCTCGGTGTACACAACGCCGGAGGGGTTGTTGGGGGAGTTGACGATGATGGCCTGGGTGTTGGGAGTGATCAGAGCCTCGACAGCGTCCAGCTTGATCTGGAAAGCCTCAGTGTCGGGGGGAACCATCACGAACTTGGCACCGTTGGCGATGACGAAGGGACGATACTCGGGGAAGAAGGGAGCGATGGCCATGATCTCGCTGTCGGAGTTAACCGTCAGAGCCTTGATGATGGAGATCAGAGCGGGAGCAGCACCGCAGGTGAAGAACAGCTCGGAGGGCTTGACTTCCAGACCGAAGCGGGCAGCCAGATCATCGGCAACGGCCTTACGGGCAGGCTCAAAGCCGGGAGCCATGGAGTAGCCGTGCAGTGCGATGGAATCAACATTATTCACGATGTCCACGATGGACTCGTTGACCTTCTTGGGGGCGGGGATGCTTGGGTTACCGAGGGAGTAATCATAGACCTTGTCAGCGCCCAGCTTAGCAGTCTGCTCCAGACCGTAAGCAAACAGTGCGCGAATGACGGAAGGGGCCGTGCCCAGATTGTAATATTCCTGATTGACCATAATACTTGCTCCTCATTCTCTCATATTTTAAATATTTTATGATGTATCACGCGACACATCGGACTTATGTGTTCACTATACTTCTATCGCAAAACTTTGTCAATAGTTTATCAAAGATTCTGCGAAATTATAGAAAATTTTACGCAAATGAAACGATTAGTCCAGCTTCATGCGGGCGGAAAGGACGCTGCCCAGTGCGATGGAGGCCAGCTTGGAGTCGGCGGAGTCGGCACGGGAAACGAGGACGATAGGCACCTTTGCGCCGAGGATGATGCCTGCGTTGCGGGCGTTGGCGAACATGGTGAGGGCCTTGCCGATGCCGTTACCAACCTCGTAGTTGGGCACCATGAGAATGTCGGCTTCGCCTGCGCCGGGGGCATGGAAGCCCTTGTGATGGCAGGCCTCCTTGCTGACGGCAAGGTCGAGGGCAACGGGGCCGATGACATTCATGTTGTACTTCTGCCAACGATCCATCTTGCTGAGCTCATCAGCCTCAACGGTGGACTGGATCTTGGGGTTGACCTGCTCAGCACCGCAGATGCAGGAGGCGTTGATGGACTCATAGCCCAATGCCTGCAGCACCATAGCGGCATTTTCAAGGATCTCCACCTTCTTGTCAAAATCAGGGAAGGTATTGACGCCGCCGTCGGTCAGCACCAGCATTTTCTCATAAGCGGGGGTTTCGTAGATCATGCAGTGGGTGGTGAGGTGGCTGGTACGGAGACCGCACTCCTTGTTGAACACGGCGCGCATGAGATCGGCAGTGCCGAGGATGCCCTTCATCAGGAAGTTGGCCTTACCCTCAGCGCACAGTGCCACGGCCTTGGCGGCGCAATCGGCATCGGTATCGCCGGCGATGATCTCGTAATCGGCAGGATTCTCGCCCTCGTCACGGAGCATGGCCTCGATCTTATCAACGTGACCCACCAGCAGGGGAGTGGCAATGCCCTCCTTGCGAGCGGCCACAACGGCCTCGATGACAGGCTGATCGTGGGCAGCAGCCACGGCGATCACGCCGGTAGTACCACCCTTAGCGGCTTCCAGAATGCCGTTAATGCTGTTGATCATATACGTTTCCTCCTATTTCTGTGTAGTATTTTACTATAATTTTGTTCTTGTTGTTCATTATACAATGGTGTACGATGACCGTCAATGTAAAAACCGAATAATTCGGTGAAATTCTTTTTGTGCAATATGGCGAGGGAGAGAAAGTAGTTGAATAAACGCCGCTCTTATGGTATCATATTAGGCTGAATACAAGGACTTTTAGATAGAAATGAGTAGACGTATGAAGACACAGGATTTTTATTTCGACCTGCCGCAGGAACTGATCGCCCAAACCCCTATAGAGCAGCGTGATGCCTCGCGCTTACTGGTGCTGCCAAAAGAGGAAGGGCCACTTTCCCATCGGCATTTTTATGATCTGACAGAGTATCTCAGAGAAGGGGATTGCCTCATTCTCAACGACTCCCGCGTGCTGCCTGCACGTTTGCTGGGGCAGCGTTTGCCCGGTGGCGGTGCTTGTGAGGTGCTGCTGTTGATCGATCGCGGCGAGAAGGTGTGGGAATGCCTTGTGCGCCCCGGTAAGCGCCTGAAAAAAGGTGCGAAGGTATCCTTTGGTGATGGTGTGCTGACGGGCGAGATTGTGGACGAGCTGCCCGATGGCAACCGTCTTGTCCGCTTTGATTATGAGGGCATTTTCCTTGAGGTGTTGGATAAGCTGGGCAAGATGCCCCTGCCGCCCTACATCAAGGCGGAGCTGCAGGATCGTGAGCGGTATCAGACGGTGTATTCCCGCGTGGTAGGCAGCGCCGCTGCTCCTACAGCTGGCCTCCACTTCACGCCGGAGCTGCTGGAGAAGGTGCAGGCTATGGGCGTGAACCTCGGTTATGTGACCCTCCACGTTGGCTTGGGTACGTTCCGCCCTGTGAAGGAGGAGAATATCCTCGACCACGATATGCACAGCGAGTACTGCGTGATCCCGCCCGAGACGGCTGAACTTATTAATCGTACCAAGGCAAATGGCGGTCGCGTCATCTGTGTAGGCACCACCTCCTGCCGCACCGTGGAATCGTGGGCAGGGGAGGATGGACACATGGAACCTGCCGCCGGTTGGACGAAGATCTTTATCTATCCCGGTTATCGCTTTAAGGTGCTGGATGGTTTGATCACCAACTTCCATCTGCCGGAGTCCACGCTGCTGATGCTGGTTTCTGCCTTGGCAGGTCGTGAGCGGATTTTGGAGGCCTATAAAGAAGCGGTGGAAGAGAAGTATCGTTTCTTCTCCTTCGGCGATGCCATGCTGATTATGTAAGCGAGGTGACGGATATGTTTAAAGTCATCAAAAAAGAGGGGAAAGCCCGTCGCGGCGTGTTTAAGTGCGCTCACGGCGGGGAAGTGCAGACCCCTGTATTTATGAATGTGGGCACACAGGCTGCCATTAAGGGCGGCGTAGATGCCTTTGATTTGAAGGAACAGCTGGGCTGTCAGATCGAACTGAGCAACACCTATCATCTCCATCTCCGTCCCGGTGACGATGTGGTGCGGGAGATGGGCGGCCTCCATAAGTTCATGAACTGGGATGGCCCGATCCTTACCGACAGCGGCGGATTTCAGGTGTTTTCCCTGTCCGGCCTTCGTAAAATCAATGAAGAGGGCGTGACTTTCGCCTCTCACCTTGATGGACACCGTATTTTTATGGGGCCCGAGGAGAGTATGCAGATCCAGTCCAATCTGGGCAGTGATATTGCCATGGCCTTCGATGAATGCGTGGAGAATCCCGCTACTTATCAGTATGCCAAGGCATCCTGTGAGCGCACCCTGCGGTGGTTGGAGCGGTGCAAGAAGGAGCATGACCGGCTTAACGCCCTGCCCGACACAGTGAATCCCCAGCAGATGCTCTTTGGTATCAATCAAGGCGCTACTTTCCCCGATCTTCGCGTGTGGCACATGAAGGAAACGGCGAAAATCGAGTGTGACGGCTACGCCATCGGCGGCTTGGCAGTGGGCGAGCCTACCGAGGTGATGTATGAGATCATCGATGCGGTCGAGCCTCATATGCCCGAGGATAAGCCTCGCTACCTCATGGGTGTGGGTACACCCAGCAATATTATTGAGGGTGTGGCCCGCGGCATAGATTTCTTTGATTGCGTGATGCCTGCACGCAACGCCCGCCACGGTAAGCTTTTCACTTGGAAGGGAACCATGAACATCAAGAACGCCAAGTATAAGCTGGATGACCAACCTATTGACCCCGAGTGTGATTGCCCTGTGTGCCGCCGCTTCAGCCGCAGCTATGTGCGCCATCTCTTCACGGCGCAGGAGATGCTGGGTATGCGCTTGGCGGTCATGCATAACCTCTATTTCTACAACAAGCTGACCGAGCGTATTCGCGAGGCGCTGGATAAGGGCGAGTTTGAAGCGTTCCGTGCGCAGTATAGTGAGCTGCTGTCGCAGAAAGTGTAAAATTATTGGAAATGGACTTGCCAAAGGCGAAAGAGTTCTGTATAATAAATTGGTAATTTTAAAAAAGGAGTATCAATCCCATGTTTGATCTGTTTACTGTTGCTCACGCCGCTGAGGGCGCAGCTCCCGCAGGTGGTGGTATGTCTTCCATCCTGATGATCGTTGTGATGATCGCCATTTTCTACTTCCTGCTGATCCGTCCCGAGAGCAAGCGCAAGAAGCAGGCTGAGGCAATGCGCAGTTCCCTGAAGAAGGGTGACTGGCTGACCACCATCGGTGGCGTTTATGGCCGCGTCGTGGCAATCACCGATCGTACTGTGGTCATCGAGACCAGCGAGGATCGTGTCCGCGTCGAGTTCATTAAGTCCGCTATTGGCCAGGTTGGCACTTTGGACGAGCAGGCCGCTGCCGCTCAGCGTGGCCGCAAGGCAGCTCCTGCCAAGGAAGAGCCCGCTCAGGTCGAGGCACCCGCTGAGGAAGAGACCAAGGTCGAAGAGTAATCTCACAATACCTAAAATGACCGTCCCTTGTAAGGACGGTCATTTTTTGTGCCTGTAGGCCATATCCTTTTAGTGAGCAATAACAGGAGGGGCACAGTAAATGAGTGGTGGAATTCTTTTCGAAAAGCGGACATGGATCGGACTCGGTGCAGCAGTTGGAGTGATGGGCGTAGTTTTGCTCCTTGGCTCGCTGCTGATCGTACACGGGGTTTTACCGACAGGGACAGCGGCGCCGCTGGTGTGGATCGGTTACGGAATGGCAGCGTTCATTGGAGGTCGCGTAGCCGCAGCAAGTAAGAGAGGGTGGCTATGTGCATGCATGCCGGGGTTGATGTTATATGTGCTTGCATGGCTGCTGGCATTGTGCTGTGAAGGTAAAATCGATTTTTCTGCCAACGGCGCTGGTATTACCATTATGGTGGTTCTTGGCATTTTAGCTGCCGCTTTGGGCAGCAAACCTAAGAAAAAGAGGAGACACGGAAAAAGAGGAAAGGGGACTGTGAAGAGGACGATACGCCGGTAACATAAAATGTCAAGTAGTAAAAATCACGAAAAATGAAAAATGTATTGTTTTTTTCTCGAGTTTCTTAATTTGTGTTTTTATAAAGGGTTGGAAACGGAGAAAAACAAGATGTTGTGTGGGTGTTTTGGCATATTACCACATATCGTCGCTTTTTCCAGCCTACAAGGCGGTGACCCAATTCCGGTAAACGTGGTAGACATAATGTTGTTTACATAACTATTTGACATAATTTACAAAATTAAAAGATTACTCAAAAAAACCTTGCTTTGGCGGAAATTATAACCTATGATTATGATTGGAATTTCACCGTTAGAGGGAATTTTGCGTCTATTCAAGCAGCTTGTCTCATATACATTTCTTGAGATGAGGTGAGCGCATGGGTAAAAGAGTAAGTACAAGGGCATACCGTACCCGATTTTCCGGTTTTTGGAGCTTGCGATTACCGGTGCTTTGTGTTTTCTTTGTTGTAGGCGTTGTGCTGGGATATGTGCTGTCGCGGCTTTTAGGCGGCGCAGAAGACCTCGCATTACAGATACAAAATTATGCGCTGCGCGCCGACGATACTACCTCGGCCTCGCTGTTATCGCTGCTGGATCTGTATCTGCGCTATCCGCTTTTGATACTGGTCTTTGGATATTGCAGCTTTGGGGTGGTGATGCTCCCGCTGCTGCTGTCTGCACAGGGATTTA
The DNA here is from genome assembly GCA_017408915.1 of Oscillospiraceae bacterium. Classification (GTDB taxonomy): domain Bacteria; phylum Bacillota; class Clostridia; order Oscillospirales; family Oscillospiraceae; genus Vescimonas. The sequence continues at coordinate 59,633 of JAFQTS010000032.1, forward strand.
CATTTTCTTTTGCTACCGCGGCACTTGCTGCTGCACTGGGGCGGAAAGGGATATTGGTAGCGCTGGCAGCATTTGGGCTTCGGAGTATTCTCAGCATTTTCTCTACACTGCTTTTGACTATGTTTGTACTGGACAGGGTGGCAGGAAACAGTGAAGGAAATGTTCGAAAAAACAGCAAGGGTATCGTGCTTTCTTTTTTCCTGTTAGCTGTGGGCATTATTCTGGAAGTGACGGTAGTACCCAGGATACTTATCCCGGTACTTAACACATTAAAATTATGAAATCGTTTATGCAAAGGAGGTGAGCGTTTTAATGGCAGATTATATCGCGGCATATCATACGTATTTGGTTGAGGAAAAACATGCGCAGGCCAATACGCTCAGCTCCTATATGCGTGACATTAATCAATATAACGCCTGGCTCGTTGAACGAGGCGGTGATCTGCGAAAGGTAAAGAAGGAAAGCATTGCCGAATACTTTGAATACCTAAGCAGTAAAGGAAAATCCCCTGCTACCATTACGCGCTCTACTGCCTCCATTAAGTCCTTTTATAACTTTATGGTTTCTTCCGGTGCGATGAAGACCAATCCCGCAAAAACCCTTACCAGTGTGAAAGTGGAGCGGAAGTATCCTGAGATCCTCACTAGTAAGGAAGTTGAGTTGTTTCTGGAGCAACCCAAGTGTGTGGATGAAAAGGGTTTCCGCGATCACGCTATGTTGGAACTGCTTTATGCTACCGGAATTCGTGTGTCTGAGCTGATCGGCCTCAATGTAGAGGATGTTAATTTGACGGTCGGCTTTATTCGCTGCGCAGCAAAAGAGAAAGAGAGAATCATTCCCCTTTACGCCGCCGCGGTGAAGGCGCTGCAGGACTACATCAAGGACATTCGTCCTCGCATCATTGCCAGCGATGATGAATCTGCGTTATTCGTCAATATGAATGGCGAGCGTATGAGCCGTCAGGGTTTTTGGAAGATCATCAAGTACTATCAGGAAAAAGCGGAGATCACCAAAGAAGTTACGCCTCATACCTTACGCCACAGTTTTGCGGTGCATTTGTTGGAGAATGGCGCCGATCTTCGCTCCATTCAGGAGATGCTTGGTCATGCTGATATTTCTTCTACTCAGATCTACACCCATGTGGTACAGAAACAGTTGAAAGATGTTTATAACAAGGCTCACCCCAGAGCGTAAGGGGTGAGCTTTTTTATCTTTGTAAAGGCTTGCGGCGTTGCGAAATGGCAAAAGGTATGATACAATGTCCACACGAAGATGCGGAGGTAACACCATGGAAGAGAGAAGCTTTACCTTTCATATTAGCCCCTATGATGTGAAAAAACTTTTGCCGCAATTAAGTGTGGCGTTGGAGAAGAGGTCTGCGTTGCTCTCCCGTGAACGCTATCCCCAGGTATGGAGTGTGACGGATAAGCTGAACGCGCAGAATGAGGCGCGAAATTATAAGCCCATGCTCTCACGAGGAAAGAGTATCCTTTTCTTGATTTTGGGCATTATTTTGGTCGTTCCCGGTCTTGTGAATCCCCAACAGATGCTTGTTCCGCTTTTGTTTGGTATCATCGGCATTGTTGTCGGTGTCCGTGGACTGACGAGTACAGGGAACGCGATGATGAATCGCATGAAGAAGCGTTTCGATGCCTCTGCGAAACAGCTGCTGGCAGAAAAAGATCGCCTTACAGAAAAGGACTGTGTTACGATTACGTTCACAGAAGAGGGAATCCGCTATCCTATTGACGAGGGCGAGTACGAGTGTATTGCTTACGACGTGTTTGAATCTGTGGTGGAAGCAGCAGATCTATATTTGATCGTATTTGATACCAGTGTGACCGTTTTGCAGAAGGCGGATTTGGTGGGCGGTGACTTTACCGCATTCCATACATTCCTCAGCGAGAAGATCACCCATTTTGTCACGGAAGAAGATTGAAGTAGAAAGCGCCTTGCCCTCAAAACGGGCAGGGTGCTTTTTGCACCTTTGTGATCGTAATTTCACCTTGCTATCAGCTTTCGGTTGCGGTATAATAAATTGATTAGAGATTTCCATAGGGGAGGCGATGGCGATATGAGAATACTGGGTATTGACCCCGGCGTTGCCATCGTCGGCTTCGGCGTGGTGGACAGCGAAGGCGGTACACAGCACATGGTGCAGTATGGCGCCATCAATACCCCTGCCAATACGCCGCTGGCGGCCCGTTTGGTGCAGATCGAGCAAGACTTGATGGAACTTTTACAGCAGTTCAAGCCCGACGAGGTGGCCATTGAAGAGCTGTTTTTCAGCAAAAATATCACCACAGGTATCGCGGTTGCCCATGCTCGCGGCGTGATTTTGGCTACTGTTGAGAAAGCGGGTATTCCCCTATATGAATATACCCCTATGCAGGTCAAGCAGGCCGTGGTTGGCTACGGTCTTGCGGAAAAGAATCAAGTGATGGACATGACGAAGCGACTGCTGAAGCTGCGTTCTATCCCAAAACCCGATGATGCCGCTGATGCTTTGGCCATCGCTATCTGCCATGCCCGCAGCGCCACCAGCTTACTGCGGCGCGTTGCACCCCAAGGAAAGGAGACGGTATAATGTTTTACTATTTGAGCGGCACGGTTGCCGAAACAGAAGCCAATTTGGCGGTCATCGATTGTGGCGGCGTAGGCTACGCCTGTGCTACCACCAACTATACTCTCTCCCAGCTGAAGAAGGGGGCGCAGGCCAAGCTCTATACCTATCTCAATGTCCGCGAGGATGCCATGGAACTGTTTGGCTTCTATAGCCGCAGCGAACTGCGGTGCTTTAAGCTGCTCATTGGCGTGTCCGGTGTTGGCCCGAAGGCGGCATTGGCGATTCTCTCTTCCAACACGCCGGAGAATCTCACTATGGCCATCGTGACAGAGAATGAAAAGGCGTTGACAGCCGTACCCGGTATCGGCAAGAAGATTGCCCAGCGCATTATTTTGGAGCTGAAAGATAAACTGGCAAAGGCGGAGGATGAGCTGTCCTTCAGTGGTGTCAGCGGCGCGGCAATGCCCGCTGCGGTGCAAGGTGATAAGGCCAAGGAAGCCGCTGCTGCGCTGAGCGTCCTTGGCTATGGCCCTGCGGAGATCAACATGGCCCTCAAGGGCGTGGATATGGCCTCTCTGCCCTTGGAAGAGATCATAAGACAGGCGCTGAAGCATATGGTGAAGTAAGGAGGGAAGTCGCTTGAGCATTGATTACGGCACAGATATCTACGAAGAGCCTATCGTAGCAAAGACATTTTTGCAGGAGGACGCGCAGGAGCGCTCTCTCCGTCCTCATACACTGAAAGAATACATCGGCCAGGCCAAGGCTAAGGATAACCTCTCCGTCTTTATTGAGGCGGCAAAGCGCCGTACGGAATCCCTTGACCATGTGCTGCTCCACGGCCCTCCCGGCCTTGGTAAAACTACGCTGGCGGGCATTATTGCTGCGGAGATGGGTGTCAATATCCGCATTACCTCCGGCCCTGCTATTGAAAAGCCCGGCGATCTGGCGGCACTGCTGACTAATCTCAATGAAAATGACATCCTCTTTGTAGATGAGATCCATCGTCTCAACCGCGCGGTGGAGGAGATCTTGTATCCTGCCATGGAGGACTATGCCATTGACATCATCATCGGCAAAGGCCCTTCTGCCAATTCCATTCGCCTTGATTTGCCCCATTTTACGCTAATCGGCGCAACGACGCGGGCAGGCTCTCTGTCTGCACCTCTCCGTGACCGCTTCGGTGTTACGCTGCGCTTGGAGCTGTATACCCCCGAGGAATTGCAGGAGATCGTCACCCGCAGCGCAGGTATCCTCGATGTCCCCATTGAGCCCGATGGCGCAATGGAGATCGCCCGCCGTAGCCGCGGTACGCCCCGTATCGCCAACCGTATGCTGCGCCGCGTCCGCGACTTTGCCGAGGTCAAGGCCAATGGCGTCATCACCAAGGAAGTGGCAGACCATGCGCTGCTGGCGCTGGAGGTGGACTATCTCGGTCTTGATAACGTTGACCGCCGTATGCTGCGCTCTATCATTGAAAATTACGGTGGAGGCCCTGTGGGTCTTGATACGTTGGCCGCTACCATCGGCGAGGAGTCGGTGACGCTGGAGGATGTCTACGAGCCCTATTTGATGCAGCTTGGTTTCTTAAAGCGTACACCCCGTGGCCGCTGCGTGACCCAGCGCGCCTATGAGCATCTGCACATGGATTTTGATGGGCAGACACAGTTGGAACTGTAATTAAAGGAGTTACTCTATGGCAAAATTGTTCGGTACAGACGGCATCCGCGGTGTTGCGGGTAAGAATCTTACAGCAGAGCTGGCCTATCAGGTAGGTCAGGCGGTTTGCGCTGTTCTGCAAGAGAACCTTGAGCGGAAAGTCCGTATTACCATCGGCAAGGACACCCGTATTTCTTCGGATATGCTGGAATCTGCTCTGTGTGCAGGTATCTGTTCCGTGGGCGGCGATGTGGTGCTGTTGGGCACGATCCCTACGCCTGCCGTTGCCTTTTTGACGGTGCAGCAGGGGTGTGATGCCGGCATCGTGATCTCCGCAAGCCACAATCCCTATGAACATAACGGCATTAAAGTATTCAATTCCAAGGGCTACAAGCTGCCCGATGAAATGGAACTTGAGGTGGAGCGCCGCATCCTTGAGGATGTGGCGATGCCTGTCAAGATCGGTGGTGAGATCGGCCGCTGCGTCCACAGTGAGCGGGAGACGCACAGCGACTATGTTGCTCATTTGATTTCTACCATTGATTGTGATTTGTCCGGTTTGCGTGTCATGGTGGACTGCGCTAACGGTGCCGCTGCCGCCACAGCGCCGCAGCTGTTCCGCCAGCTGCCCATTATGGCAGATTTCATCAGTATCGATCCCGACGGTGTAAATATCAATGCCGATTGCGGCTCTACCCATATGGAGACCCTTGCCAGCATGACCGTGGCAGGGAAGTACGACCTCGGTATCGCCTTTGACGGCGATGCTGACCGCTGTTTGCTGGTAGATGAGCAGGGCAATATGATTGATGGCGACAAGGTTCTGGCTGTCTGCGCCGCCAAACTGCGCAGGGAAGGGAAGCTTACCAACGACACTATCGTGGCTACCGTCATGTCCAATCTCGGCCTCCACGAGTATTGCCGCAACGAGAACCTTGCCCTTATCTGCACCGCAGTTGGTGACCGTAATGTGCTGGAAAAGATGCTGGAGGACGATTATGCCCTCGGTGGTGAGCAGTCGGGTCATACTATCTTCCGCGAGTATGCTACCACCGGTGACGGTCAGCTGACGGCGCTGCAGTTCCTCTGCGCGCTGGCGCAGTCCGGTATGAAAGCCTCGGAACTGGTGTCCTGCTGCAAGCAGTATCCCCAGGTGCTGATCAATGTGACCCTCGGTGACGAGGACGGTGCAAAAGAGCGCGTCCTCTCCAGTGATGCTCTGTGGGATGCCGTGAAGGAAAAAGAAGCGGAATTAGCAGGGGAGGGGCGCATCCTGATCCGTGCCTCCGGCACCGAGCCGCTGATCCGTGTAATGGTGGAAGCCAAAACAGATGAAATTGCCCACAAAACGGCGACAGATTTGGCAGATATGGTAAAAACGCTTTGAAAAAAAGGGCATTTTCACAAATATTCACAGATTGCTTGACAAATTATTTATGAAAAGAGTATAATCAGAAATGTTGAACGGTAAAGAAACAGGTTTTCCTTATTTGGAGACTCTATCGGACGAAGTGCTTTGCGCCGAGGTGCGTCAGGGAAACCGTATTGCCGAGGAAGTTTTGGCATCGCGGTATCACCGACTTGTGCGTTCCATCGCCCATCCGTACTTTTTGGCGGGAGGCGATCATGAAGATCTTCTCCAGGAGGGAATGTTGGGCCTTATCAAGGCGATTCGTGAATACGACCCGGAGCAGGGGGCGTCTTTTGCCACCTTTGCCGATGTGTGTATTCGCCGCCGGCTCTATACCGTGCTGAAGGCTGCCGCCTCCGGCAAACATAAAGCATTAAATCAGGCAATTCCCTTGAATCCTTCGCTCTTTGACCTCGCTTTTGCACAGAACGACCCCGAGCTATTGCTGATCGACAGAGAAAAGACCGCCGATCTTCTCGAGTACGCTTGCAAACAGTTATCCACCTTTGAAGCCAAGATTTTAGGGTACTATTTAGAAGGTCTTACCTGTCGTGAGATCGCACAAACTGTGGGCAAGCCGCCGAAATCGGTGGAAAATGCTGTACAGCGCATCCGCCGAAAAATAGGGCGGGAACTTCATCAAGGCGATATCAGCAATGGCTGAGCGCAATATATTTTTTCTCAAAAGAGAGGGTAAAATCATGTACGAAGACAAGACTTTAGTTTGCAAAGAGTGTGGTAGTGAGTTCGTGTTCACCGCCGGTGAGCAGGAGTTCTATGCAGAGCGCGGCTTCCAGAACGAGCCCCAGCGCTGCAAGGCTTGCCGCGATGCTCGCAAGAACGCTGCTCGCGGTCCCCGTGAGTACTTTACCGCTGTTTGCGCCGCTTGCGGCGGCGAGGCAAAGGTTCCCTTCGAGCCCAAGTCCGATCGTCCCGTTTACTGCAGCGATTGCTTCGCTAAGATGCGTCAGGACGGCTAATCAAACCACACACTTTGATTACAATTTTATAAACAAAGAGGACACACGATTCGTGTGTCCTCTTTTCTATATTTACTGTGCATTTTTCTGTTGAAACTTATCCTTATTTGGGGTATACTATATGAGATATCAAATTTCGGAGGTAAATTCCCATGATCGAAATCACCAAGGATACCATTATCGGCGATATTCTGGACATCGCTCCTCAGACCGCTCCTGTGTTCCTGTCCATCGGTATGCACTGCTTGGGCTGCCCCTCTTCCCGCGGCGAGACCGTTGAAGAGGCTTGCGCCGTTCACGGTGTGGATGTTGACAAGCTGCTGGCAGTGGTCAACGAGGTCGCCAACAAGAAGGCTGAGTAAGTAAAGTATCGTAGCTGAACGCATACGGTTGTGCCGTATGCGTTTGCTATGCTTTTGGAGAGAGAATGAGACAGTTACAGTTACAACCCCGTCTGCAGCTTTTGGCCTCGCTGATTCCTGAGGGCAGCCGTTTAGCAGATGTGGGGACAGACCATGGTTATGTGCCTGTGTATCTCCTGCAGCGCGGCTTGATCGAGGGGGCAATCGCTTCTGACATCGGCGCTGAGCCTTTGCAGCACGCAAAAAATACGGCTGCGGAGTATGAGGTAGAGGGGATCGACTTCCGCCTGTGCCCGGGTCTCGATGCTGTTGCGCCTGAAGAATGCGATACTATCCTGATTGCAGGCATGGGCGGTGAGACCATCATTACCATTTTAGAAAATGCCCCGTGGACGAAGAGGGGAGAGCATCTCCTCCTGCTGCAGCCTATGACGAAGGTGGAAATGCTGCGTAAATGGCTTGCTGACAACGGATACACCTTTACAGGTGAACGGTTAGTGTTTGATAAAGATCATCTCTATCCCATTATGTTGGTGCAGGGTGGAACGCAGGAAAAACTGACCTTAGGGCAGCAATACGGCGGCGTGATGCTGGATGGCGACCCGCTGTACGGCGAATACCTTGATGAGCGTATTATGAAGCTGACGGTAGCCATTGACGGCTTGATGCGCGCCAAGGATGAAGGACACCGTGCTACAGCGCAGGAAATGGACGCAATCCGCACGGCACTGGTTGAGAAAAGGAGAACGATATGATCACGGTTCGTGACGTTGAGAAGTATTTGTATAGTTGGGCACCTCGTGAACTGGCAGAGAGCTGGGACAATGTGGGCTTGCTGGTAGGCGATGGGGAAGCAGAAGTAAAGCATGTGCTGGTGTCCCTCGACATTACCGAGGCGGTGGTGGACGAGGCTGTGGCACTGGGCGCAGACCTCATTGTGGCACATCACCCCATTATGAACTGCACTTGGCATCCTGTTCAGTCCTTGACCAGTGATAGTGCTTTGGGCCGTATGGTTGGCAAGCTGATGAAGAACGGTATTTCTGCCATCTGCATGCACACCAATCTGGATGCTGCCGAGGGTGGTGTCAACGATATTTTGGCCCAGACCCTCGGTTTGACCGACCTTGTTTCTCTCACTGAAGAAAAAATCGGTCGTGTCGGCACATTAAAATGTGAAATGCCCCTTGTAGAGTTCGTACAAGATGTGGTAAAATATTTGGGATGTAACGGTGCACGGTTTACCGACTGTGGTAAGCGTGTCCATCGTGTGGCAGTAGGCGGCGGTGCTTGCGGTGATTATATCCCTCAAGCCATCGCTTTGGGCTGCGATACTTTCGTGACCTCCGACCTGAAGTACCACGCATTTTTGGATACCAAAGAGCTGAACCTCGTTGATGCGGGACATTTCCCCACAGAGAATGTGGTTTGTCCCGTGGTGGTGAAGCAATTGGAAACAGCGTTTCCTGCACTGGAAGTTACATTGACAAAAGTCCACGACCGTGAGGTCATTCAATACTGCACAAAGGAGAACTAAACCATGTCCGGACATTCCAAATGGCACAATATTCAGAAGACGAAGGGCGCACAGGATGCCAAGCGCAGCGCTGCATTCACCAAGATCGCTAAGGAGATCATTGTGGCGGTGAAGCAGGGCGGCAGCGGCGACCCCAACAATAACTCCCGTTTGGCAACCGTCATCGCTAAGGCGAAGGCTGCCAATATGCCCAACGATAACATTAAGCGCACCATCGATAAGGCTCTGGGTGCCGGTAACACCGATAACTACGAGTCCGTTACTTACGAAGGCTACGGCCCCTCCGGCGTCGCCGTCATCGTGGAGGCGCTGACCGATAACCGTAATCGTACTGCTCCTGAGATCCGTCACTATTTCGATAAGTACGGTAAGGGCATGGGCGCACAGGGCTGCGTCAGCTGGTCCTTCGACCGCAAGGGTGTCATCATCATCAACAATGAGGATGAGGAGCTGGATGAAGAGATGGTCATGATGGATGCACTGGATGCTGGTGCTGAGGACTTCGAGGCCGACGGCCCTGTGTTTGACATCAAGACCGATCCCGATAGCTTCAATGAGGTGGTTGCTGCTCTTGAAGGTAAGGGCTACACCTTCGTTAGCGCCGAGATCGAGATGGTACCTCAGAACTACATCAAGCTGGACAGCGAGGATGACATCAAGATGATGACCAAGCTGCTGGACATGATGGAGGACAACGAGGACGTGCAGAACGTGTGGCACAACTGGGATCAGGAGTAATTTATATCAGTGATAAGTACCGCTTCACACAGAGTGAAGCGGTACTTTTTACTGTCAGTTTACATTAGCTTTTTCACCAAAGCCTCCGCTGTTTTCGACGGCTTTTTCAGCCCAACGCCCATTGTTTCCTATGATGAAAAAGGGCTATAATGTCTTTACAGAAGATTTCATTTGGAGGCGCTATTTCCATGTATCATATCAAAACACTGAATTCCATCTCCGAGGTAGGTTTGGAGCGATTCGACCCCGCCAACTACATGATTTGTGGTGACGAGTATTGCCTTGAAGGTATTCTCGTCCGTTCCGCTAAAATGCACGACTATGAATTCCCCGAGAGCCTGTTGGCAATCGCCCGCGCCGGTGCAGGTGTCAATAACATCCCTCTGGAGCGTTGCAGCGAGGCAGGTATCGCCGTATTCAATACCCCCGGCGCCAACGCCAATGCGGTGAAAGAACTGGTGCTGTGCGCACTCCTTATGAGTTCTCGTGACATCGCCGGCGGCATTCGCTGGGTACGGGAACAGGCTGCTACAGGTATTGAGGTTTCCGAAGTGGTGGAGAAGTGGAAGTCTGCTTTTATCGGCCCTGAGCTGTACCATAAGTCTCTCGGTATCATTGGCCTCGGTGCTATCGGTGCATTGGTGGCCAATATGGCCATTAAGCTGGGCATGGATGTATACGGTTACGATCCTTTCCTGTCCGTCGACTCTGCCCTGCGTCTTGACCGCCATATCCATGTTATGAAGGATGTGCAGGAGCTCTATAGGAAGTCCGATTATATTACCATCCACACCCTGTACACTCCCGACACGGCAAGAATGATCAACGCAGAGGCTTTTGCCGCTATGAAGCAGGGAGTACGCCTTATAAACCTGGCCCGTGGTGAGATCGTGGATGACGATGCCGTGCTGGCAGCTTTGGATACCGGTAAGGTTGCCGCCTATGTGACCGACTTCCCCAATAACCGTCTCTTGGAAGCCCCTCATGTGATCGGTATGCCCCACTTAGGTGCCTCCACTCCCGAGAGTGAGCAGAACTGCGCTGTCATGGCGGCAGATCAGGTACGGGAGTATCTGGAAACGGGAAATATTACCAATTCCGTCAACTATCCCGCCGTCAATATGGATCCCAGCGGCGTGATGCGCCTGTGCATCATTCATAAGAATGTGCCCGCCATGCTGGCAAACATTACGGCACTCCTGAGCCGTGACCATGTGAACGTGGAGAATCTCAGCAATAAATCCCGCGGCGATTATGCCTATACGCTGGTGGATTTGGGCACGAAGGTAGGGGAGGACGTCATTGAAGATGTCCGCAATCTTGAAAACGTGATCCGCGTCCGTGCAATTGAATGGTGAATCTATGAAAGGCAGCTCGTATGAGCTGCCTTTTTGCTTATCTTGCAATCAATGATAAAATAACATATAATATATGTAAGAAACTCCGAAAGGAATGTATCGATATGGAAGTAACATTACAGCATCTGACCAAGCGATTTCCTGCCAGCGGTAAAAAAGGTAAGGATGTCATTGCGGTAAATGATTTTAATGTTGTGATCCCCGATGGAAAGCTGATCGGTCTGCTGGGCCCTTCCGGCTGCGGTAAATCTACTGCTTTGAATCTCCTGTCGGGACTTTTGAAGCCCACCTCCGGCAAGATCTTCTTTGGTGATGATGATGTGACGAACCTGCCTGCGGAAAACCGCGGCGTTGGTCTTGTGTTTCAAAATTACGCATTGTATCCCCATTTGACTGTGAAGCAGAACATCACTTTCCCGCTGGAGAACCGTAAGGGAAAGGACAAGCTCACCAAACAGCAAATGTCGGATATGGCGTTGGAGGCAGCAAAGCTGGTGCAGTTGGAGGGCTTGATGGATCGCAAACCCAGCGAGCTTTCCGGTGGTCAGCAGCAGCGTGTGGCCATTGCCCGTGCGCTGGTGAAGATGCCCCGCATCTTGCTGCTGGACGAGCCTCTTTCCAATCTGGATGCCCGTTTGCGTCTGCAGACCCGCGAAGAACTGCGCCGCATCCAGCGGGAGACAGGGATTACCACCATCTTTGTCACCCACGATCAGGAAGAGGCCATGTCTATTTCTGATCTTATCATCGTGATGAAAGATGGTATTATCCACCAAATCGATCTTCCTCAGGCGGTATACGATTCTCCTGTGGATCTCTTTGTGGCCAAGTTCTTGGGTACGCCGCCCATCAACGTGTTCGAAGGCTATGTAAAAGGGGAGAAGCTGTATATTGGCGAGGAGGCGGTGCTGGATGTGCCGGGCGTTGTCGATCAACCTGTGACGGCGACCATCCGTCCCGAGGGCTTTGTGCTGGCTGAGAACGGCGCATTGACCTGCAATCTCAATCGTGTGGAGGTCATGGGTCGCGATATCAGCGTGGTTTCTACCCACCCCTTATGTGAAAACGAGAGCATTCGCTCCATTATCAGCGCTGAGAATATTGCGCAGATCACGGGGGATAAGGTGCGCTTTGACCTCAAGGAGGACAAGGTGTTCCTGTTCCATAAGGAGACAGAACAGCGAATTGAGTTTTAACTGAGGAGAGCAAGTATGGAAAACAATAATCGCAAGGGATGGCTGTACTTACTGCCTGCCATTGCTTTTCTCGGTCTGTTCATGGTGTATCCCCTCATTGACGTGTTTCTCTACTCTTTTGAAGAGGGCTACAATTTCGCATCTCAGACCTATTTGGGTATTGGCGGCTATAACTACGGCTATGTGCTGCATGATCCCTACTTTTTGCAGGCACTGAAGAATACCTTCATCCTCGTTATCATCACCGTTCCTGTGTCTACAGGTCTTGCGCTGCTGATTTCTGTGGGACTAAGTTCTATCAAAAAGGTACGGGAACTGTATCAGACAATTTTCTTCCTGCCGTATGTGACCAACACGCTGGCGGTGGGTCTGGTGTTTATGATCCTGTTTAAGCAGACGCCCTACACCGACGGTTTGGCAAACTTGATCCTCTCTTGGTTCAACGCAGGGCCTGTGGACTTCATTGACGGCCCGTATTGGGCGAAGATGTTCGTGCTGTGCCTCTATACCGTGTGGATCGTCATGCCTTTCAAGGTGCTGATCCTCACCAGTGCACTGGCCTCAGTAGACGAGATCTACTATAACGCCGCAAAGGTGGATGGTACGTCCAAGTTCCGCATTTTTACCAAGATCACGCTGCCCATGATTTCGCCGACGCTGTTCTATCTTATTATTACCGGCTTTATCGGTGCATTCAAGGCCTATTCTGATGCCGTGGCGCTCTTTGGTGTAGATTTGAACGCTGCGGAGATGAACACCATTGTGGGCTACATCTACGATATGCTATACGGTAACTCCGGCGGCTATCCGTCCTATGCTTCCGCTGCTGCCATTATCCTCTTTGCTATCGTGCTGACCATTACCTGCATCAACCTCTTGGTCAGCAAGAAGCACGTCCATTATTAAGGGGGTGGCTACATTGGATTTTGAAAAGATCGAACGCGCCGCCCGCAGAAGAAAACTGGTAATGAACATCATTACCTATGTGCTGCTGTCCGTTTGGGCGGTCATTGTGCTGTTCCCATTTTATTGGATGGTGCTGACCTCTGTGAAAGGGTACGGCGCCTATAACTCCGAGTGGATCCCGCAGATGTACACCCTTTCGCCCACGCTGCAGAACTATGTGGAGGCGTTTACCGCCGTTCCTTTGGGTGGCTATTTCACCAACACGGTGATCTTCACCGTCATCACTACGGCACTGATGCTGATCGTGACGGTTTTGGCGGCATTTGCTTTCTCCCGTCTGCACTTCCGTGGCAAGGAATTATCCTTTACACTCTTTTTGTCTCTCATGATGATCCCTACGGAGCTTGTGGTGATCACCAACTATGTAACCATCACCAACATGGATATGCGGAATACCTTCGCAGGCTTGATTCTGCCCAGTGTTACTTCCGTGTTCTATATTTACCTGCTGAAGGAGAACTTCGCCCAGATCCCCGACGAGCTTTACTATGCGGCGAAGGTGGACGGCACATCTGATCTTAAGTATTTGCTGAAGGTGATGATCCCCATTTGTAAGCCCACCATCATTACCATCACCATTTTGAAGGTCATCGAGTGCTGGAACTCCTACGTCTGGCCTCGCTTGGTGACGGATGATCAGGCGTACTTCCTCGTGTCCAACGGTATTCAGGAAATCCGCGAAAACGGCTTTGGTCGAGAGAATATCCCTGCCATGATGGCGGCGGTGGTGGTCATTTCTCTGCCGCTGATCGTGTTGTTCCTTTTGTTCCGCAAGAAGATCATGGAGGGCGTGTCCAGAGGAGGTACAAAGGGATGAAAAAGTTTGTATCGATTCTGTTGCTCCTTGTGATGCTTCTTTCTCTCACGGCCTGTCACGGCTCGAAGGACGAGCGCACCTTTGCCATTCCCGAGGAGTTCGACACTACAAAGAACTACGAGATCTCCTTCTGGGCGAAAAATGACACCAACATGACACAGGTGGAGATCTACAAAAACGCTATTGCCGCTTTTGAAGACCTCTATCCCAACATTAAGGTGAATCTGCGGCTCTATACCGACTATGGCAAGATCTATAACGATGTCATCACCAATATTGCCACAGATACCACCCCCAATGTGTGCATTACCTATCCCGACCATATTGCCACCTATTTGACGGGCAGTGATACGGTTGTGCCGCTGGATACCCTCTTTTCCGATGAGAAATACGGCCTTGGCGGCAGTGAAGTCCGATTTGATGCACCTTCCCAAGAAGAGATCATTCCCCAATTCTTGGAGGAGTGCGCCTTTAACGGGCATTATTACGCCATTCCCTATATGCGCTCCACGGAAGCCTGCTATGTGAACAAAACCTATGTGGAGAAGCTGGGTTTTACGCTGCCCGAGCAGCTGACGTGGGACTTCGTATGGGAGGTCAGCGAAGCGGCAACGGCGCAGGACAGCGAGGGGAATTATCTACTGAACGGGCAGAAGGTGCTGATTCCCTTCATCTATAAGTCCACGGACAATATGATGATCCAAATGCTGGCACAGCGTAATGCAGGCTATTCCACGGAAGCGGGGGAGATCCTGCTGTTCAATGACACCACGGATGAGATTTTGGCTACGGTGGCCTCTCACGTTGACTCGGGGGCATTCAACACCTTCAAGCTGGCAGGGTATCCCGCCAACTTCCTCAACGCAGGTCAGTGTATCTTTGCCATTGACTCTACAGCAGGTGCAACGTGGATGGGCTCGGATGCCCCGCTGGTAGATATTGCCGAGGAAAAGCTTGTGCAGTTTGAAACAGCGGTCATGACGATCCCCCAGTACGATACCGAGAATCCCCGCATGATCTCTCAAGGCCCGTCTATGTGTGTGTTTAATAAGGCCGATCCTCAGGAAGTGCTGGCATCGTGGCTGTTTGCGCAGTTTATGCTGACCAACGAGGTGCAGATCGCCTATTCTCAGACGGAGGGCTATGCGCCCGTAACATCGAAGGCGCAGAATTCAGCAGAATACCGCGATTATCTCTCTCGCAGCGGCGAGGATAATGAGCTGTACTATGATGTGAAGATCGAAGCAACAGAATTGCTGCTGGACAACACGGAAAACACCTTTGTTACGCCTGTGTTCAACGGATCTGCATCTCTTCGCAACGCGGCAGGACAACTCATTGAGAATGTCAACAAGGCAGTGCGCCGCAATCAAACCTTTGACGAGGCATATGTGGACGAACTCTACGATGAGGTCTCGGCGCTCTATCGCCTTGATCAAATCAGCACCACAGCAGGGAAGAGCGACTTCGGGCCGCTGCCTCGCGCATCTGTGGCTTTGATCGTTGTACTGGTACTGTGCTGGTTGGGTATGGGTGTCTATGTTGGGGTTTCCTATCTGAAAAAGAGAAAGTCCAACAAAAACCATTGATTTTCAGAAAAACAGATGTATAATGGACAAGGTGCGAAAAGTGCGCACAACATGATTTAAAGGAGATTTGTATCATGAAAAAGTTTCTTGCATTGATGATGGCTTTGGTCATGGTTCTGGGCCTCGCCGCCTGCGCTAAGACTGATGCTCCCCCTGTAGATGAAGATCCCGCAGGTGATGAAGTTGTCGTTGAGGATAACGGCGCTATGACCCATGAGGAGTACATGGCTGCTGAGCTGGATTCCGCTGTGACCATCGAGACCTATGTTCAGGGCCACCAGTCCTGGTGGGACAACAAGATCACTGTGTACTGCCAGAGCCCCGATGGCGCTTACTTCCTGTATGAGCTGGCTTGCTCTGAGGAAGATGCTGCCAAGCTGGTTCCCGGCACCAAGATCCTCGTTGAGGGCTTCAAGGGCGAGTGGGCCGGTGAGGTCGAGGTTATGGACGGCACCTTCACCTTCGTTGAGGGCGGCGATACCTTCATCGCTGAGGCTCTGGATGTTACCGAGCTGCTGGGCACCGACGAGCTGATCGCTCACCAGAACGAGTTCGTGTCCTTCAAGGGTCTGACTGTTGAGGCCGTGGAGTACAAGAACGGTGAGCCCGGCGATGACATCTATGTTACTCTCGGTTACAACGGCGCTTCCTATGACTTCTGCGTCGAGGTCTACCTGACCGGTCCCGAGTCTGATGTTTACACCACCGTCGGCACGCTGCAGGCTGGTGACGTTGTTGACGTCGAGGGCTTCCTGTACTGGTATGAGGGTGTCAATCCCCACATCACTGCCATCTCTCTGGCTGCCTAAGAGAACTTGAAATCGAAAGCCGCATCCTTCGGGATGCGGCTTTTTCGTTGTGTGATTCTTCTTGCATACCCCGTCCGAGGCAAACATAGACATGGAGTAAAACCAATTGCGGAGGTCGGGGACTATGAATGAAACCACTTGCATTTATCAAGATATGGCGGCGCGGACAGGGAACAGCATTTATATCGGTGTCGTTGGGCCTGTCAGAACAGGGAAGTCCACC
The DNA here is from genome assembly GCA_017408915.1 of Oscillospiraceae bacterium. Lineage (GTDB taxonomy): Bacteria > Bacillota > Clostridia > Oscillospirales > Oscillospiraceae > Vescimonas. The sequence continues at coordinate 75,844 of JAFQTS010000032.1, forward strand.
TTTATCAAGCGCTTTATGGAGACGCAGGTGCTTCCACGCATTGAGAATGCCTATCGCCGTGATCGGGCGCGGGATGAACTGCCACAGAGCGGCTCGGGGCGCACCATTATGACCGCAGAGCCGAAATTCGTACCGGAAGAAGCAGTGGAACTTCGGATGGAAGATGGAACAGGCTTCTCTGTGCGTCTTATTGACTGCGTTGGGTATATGGTACCGGGAGCAGTGGGGCAGTTTGAGGATTTAGCACCTCGCATGGTGATGACACCGTGGTTTGATCAGCCTATTCCCATGACGGAGGCGGCGGAGATCGGTACAAAGAAGGTCATCACCGATCATTCTACCGTGGGGATCGTTGTGACCACCGATGGCACGGTGACAGACTTGCCCCGTGAGGATTATGAAGAGGCGGAGGAGCGGGTAATTCGGGAATTACAGGCCATCGGAAAGCCCTTTGTGGTGATCGTCAACTCCGCTGAGCCCGAGAGCGAGTATGCCCGCACGCTGGCGCAGGAGATGAGCAGGCGATACGAGGTGAAATGCCTGCCCGTCAACTGTCTTACCATGACAGATGAGGAAATGACGGCGCTGCTGCAGGAGCTTTTGTATGAGTTCCCGTTGCAGGAGCTGGATCTCTATCTCCCCAGTTGGGTGGAGGCACTGAGTGCCGATCATCCCATTAAGAACACCCTCTATGAGACGATTGCCGCAGAAACACAGAACTTATATCACATCCGCGAACTGGACAGCACCTTAAAAGCCATGCGCTGCTGCGAGTCTATCTCCGGTGCAGCAGTACGAAATATCGATCTCGGGGTTGGCGTGGCAGAGGCGGAAATTCAGTTGCCGCGGGAACTGTTCTATTCCACGCTCTCGGCACAGTCGGGGCTCAATGTCACCGATGACGGTGATTTGATGGAGCTGCTGACTGAGCTGAGTCAAGTCAAGAGTGAGTATGACAAGGTGTCGCAGGCCGTTACCGATGCCCGTGAGTTGGGGTATGGTATTGTGATGCCCAGCGTGGAAGAGCTGAATCTGGAAGATCCCGAGATCGTCAAGCAGGGCGGACGGTATGGAGTACGGATGAAAGCCAGCGCACCATCTATCCACATGATCCGTGCCGATATTGAGACCACCGTATCTCCTATTGTGGGCAACGAGAAACAGTCGGAGGACATGGTGAATTATCTCCTGCAGGAGTTTGAGGGGGATACCAGTAAGATTTGGCAGTCCAACATCTTTGGGCGCAGCTTCCACGAGATCGTAGGGGAGGACTTGCAGGCAAAGCTGAAGCGAATGCCCATGGACGCCCAAGGGAAGCTGCGACAGGCGTTGGAGCGGATCATCAACGAGGGCGGGGGAGGCCTCATCTGCATCATTCTTTAATGGGAAACGACTTGCAAAACAGGCGGCGGCATGGTAGGATAGACGAAAGAGAAAGTGAAAGGGAGGATGGACTATGCTGCTGGCCATCGACATTGGTAACTCCAACATTTCCGTGGGGCTGTTTAACAGCGAGAAAACGCTGCAATTCCTTGCCTCCATTGATACGGATAGCCGCAAGACGGCGGATCAGATCAGTATTGATTTGATGAATCTCTTCAGCCTGTACGGCTTTTCTATCTCCGATGTATCCGGCGCTATTTTCTCCAGTGTTGTGCCCTCTATGAACTTCATGATGGAGAAGGCTTTGACCCGTCTGTTGGGAAAGACACCTATGATGGTCGGCCCCGGTGTGAAAACAGGGCTGAACATCCGTATGGAGATCCACAATCAGCTGGGCGCTGACCTTGTGGCAGGCGCTGTGGCAGCTTTGGAGAAGTATCCCGCACCCATCATTATGATCGACATGGGTACAGCCACCACAATCTCCTACATCTCTGCAAAGCACACTTACGAGGGTGGCTTGATGTTCCCGGGTGTGCGCCTGTCGCTGGATGCCCTGTCTGACCATGCAGCGCAGCTGTCGGATATTTCCTTGCAGCATCCCAAGAGCCTCATTGGTAAGAATACTGAGGACTGTATGCGTAACGGCATCGTCTATGGCACGGCGGGTATGCTGGACGGTATCATTGACCGTATCCGCGAGACCATCCCTGAAGAAACGCCCACCATCGTGGCAACAGGCAGCAACGCACCTGTGATCGTGCGCCACTGCCGCAATAGCGTGATCTATGACAAATACCTCTTAATGGAGGGCTTGTGGGCCATCTATCATAAGAATAAGTAAGAAAAAAGGAACTGTGTCGTTGACACAGTTCCTTTTTAACATGTAATTCCGATTTTACTTTGCCAGAACCTTCTTCAGATTCACGAAGCGGGGCAGGGAGTCAACCTTGGGCAGCTCGGGCTCACCCTGAATGAGGGGCAGAGCGTAGTCGATGAAGTCCTGGGTGACATAGTTGCCGGCCTCGTTGATCCACTCGCGGGGGATCTTCTTCTCCACGTTGGCAACTTCCATCAGAGGAATGAGCTTGGTACGGCAG
>JAFQTS010000033.1 GCA_017408915.1 Oscillospiraceae bacterium
GGAGATCTTGCGCTTCTCAGCGTCGAAGGAGATGACGTACACATCCAGAGTATCGCCAACAGAAACCACCTCAGCGGGGTTCTTGATGCGGCTCCAGCTCAGCTCGGAGATATGTACCATGCCGTCCACACCGCCGATGTCAACGAAGACACCATAGGAAGTCATGGACTTGACGGTACCGGTGTAACGCTTGCCCTCTTCGATGTTGTTCCAGATCTCAGCCTGTGCAGCGGCGCGAGCCTCATAGGACACGGCACGGATGGAACCCACCACGCGGCGGCGGGCACGGTTGACCTCGGTGACGCGCAGGGAGACGGTCTGACCGATCATCTCGCTGAGCTCAGCACCACGGGGCTGACCGCTCTGGGAAGCGGGAACGAACACGCGCACGCCCTTGACGTTGACGACGATGCCGCCCTTGTTCTCCTCAGTGACCTTACCCTCGAGGGTAACCTTATTCTCGCAGGCCTCTGCGATATCGTCCCAAACCTTCACGGCATCGAGACGCTTCTTGGACAGCTTAGCGTAACCGTCCACGTCGTTGACGCGGATAACAAACAGCTCGATCTCGTCGCCGACCTTCACCACGTCCTCGGGCTTGACGGTGGGATCAGCAGACAGCTCTTCCAGATCGATATAGCCGGCCTGCTTGGTGCCCAGATCCACCTGGATCTCGGTGGGGCCGATCGCCGTAACGATACCGGTTACCTTATCTCCTGTATTTAAAGTCTTAAAAGATTTTTCCAGCAGTTCTTCGAAGCTTTCTTCCATAGCTTCCATGGTCTTGATTTCTTCGCTCATCGTTTTGTTTACCTCCTTAATGATGCTCGCCGGTGTAGAGGCTCCCGCTGTGAGTCCCGCCACGGAACATCCTTTAAGAAAGTTTGGCTCAAGTTCCTCAACTCCCTCGATCTGATAGACCTTGGGGCATCTCTTGCTGCAAATCTCTGTCAAATGTTGTGTGTTGGCACTCTTACGGTCTCCCACTACGACCATCACGTCAACCTTGGCGGCAAGCTCTGCCGCTTCCGACTGCCGTTTTTGCGTAGCATTACATATTGTATCAAATATTTCTGCGTTTGTACACTCTTTTTTTAAAAAATTTATAGAACTTTCCCACAGGCTTCTGATGCAGGTGGTCTGGGCCGCGATCGTCAGCGGGAGATCCCGCCGCGAAACGTCCTCGCTGAGCCATTTTTCGGCATCTTCGGCGTTTTCCAAGATCACCGACTTGTCCGAAAAAGAGGCCACACCCAGCACCTCGGGGTGGTGCTTCTCCCCGATAATGACGGGGGTGCGTCCCTCGCGGTCAGCTTTTTCCACCAACTTCTGAATCCGCAGCACGTTGGGGCAGGTGGCGTTGAGACAGGTTGCCCCAAGTTCGGCAAGACGCTGGAAGGTCTCCTTCTTCTCACCGTGGGAGCGAATGATGACCGTCTCCCCTTCACGCACTTCCTCCACGCTGTCCACCTTGCGCACGCCCAAGGCCGCCAGTTCTTCCACCACATGACTGTTGTGGATGATATGGCCCAGCATGACGCAGCCGCTGTGTTCCTTGGCGGCAGCGCGGGCCAAGTCCACGGCACGCTCTACACCGTAGCAGAAGCCCGCACTCTCGGCTTGTATCACTTTCATAGCTGCTCTCCCATTGCGTAGGCGCGATCCATCACCGTATCAGTGTTCTGCTGATACTCCTCCGCCGTGCCCTTGCGGCCTGTATAAACGGGGTCGTAGGGTGCGCCGAAAACAACAGGGGTCTTGTGAAACATGCCCTTGGCCTTCTTGATGTACACAGGCACCATCTGCACGCCGCTGCGGATGGCGATCATGGCAGCGCCGCTTTTCGGCTCAAGGCGCTTGCCGTCCCGAATCCGCGTGCCCTCGGGGAAGATAATAAGGCTAAAGCCATCACGCAGTGCACCGATGGAGTGTTTCACGGCGCTGATGTCGCTGTGTCCCCGATCTACGGGGAAGGCGCCCATGTTGCGGATCAGCCAGCTAAGACCGGGGATGGAGAACAGCTGCTTCTTCGCCATCAGACGGACGGGATAGTCTGACTTAAAAGCGCAGCAGATCAGCACAGGGTCAAAGCCGCTGGTATGATTGGCGCAGAACACCACGGGGCGGTCTGCAGGCACATTCTCGATACCGCTGACCTTAATGGGGAAAAAGAAGGTCACGATATGGCGGGCAATACGGTGGACATGGTAGTAGAAGGGGTTTTTCATTCCCCCACCTTCTTTCGGATGATGGAAAGGAGGGCTGCAAGGCTCTCGGCAAAATTCAGCTCACCCGTATCCAGCAGCACGGCATCCTCTGCTTGGCGCAGGGGCGCGGCGGCACGATGGGAGTCGTTATAATCCCGCTGCTCCATCTCGCGAAGGACATCCTCGTAGGCGCGGGGCGTTCCCCGCTGCTCCAGCTCCACAAAGCGGCGGCGGGCACGCTCGGCCAGCGGAGCGGTCAAGAACACCTTCACCTCTGCATCGGGCAGCACCACCGTACCGATGTCGCGGCCATCCATAATGACGCTGTTCTCACGGGCAAACTGGCGCTGCATCTCTAAGAGGAAGGTGCGCACCTCGGGGATGGCAGACACATCGGAGGCGTACTGGGAGATCTCGTTTTGGCGGATCTCGGTGGTCACATCCTTGCCGTTGAGGATCATGTGCTGCAAGCCATCCTCAGCATAGCGCATCTCGATATGGATCTCGGGCAGGAGGGCGATGACTGCCTCGTTATCACGGGGATGGACGCCCTTTTCCTTCACATAGCAGCCGATGGTGCGGTAGATAGCGCCTGTATCCACATAGAGGATGTCCAGCTTTGCCGCCACTGCCTTGGCGAGGGTGCTTTTCCCTGCGCCGCTGGGGCCGTCAATGGCCACAGAAAAAATATTCTTGCTCATTTCCACTCACTCTCATTTCTCTGCGGCGGACACGCCTGCCAAATGGCCCGTTGCCCACGCGATCTGTAAATTAAATCCGCCTGTATAGGCGTCCACATCCAGCACCTCGCCTGCGAAATAGAGGCCCGATACCAGCTTGGACTCCATGGTGTTGGGGCTTACCTCCCCCACCTTTACGCCGCCTGCGGTGACAATAGCCTCGGATACAGGCCGCACGCCGCGGACGCTGATTTCAAATTTCTTAAGTAACTGAATCAAAGCCCTTCTCTGCTCCTTCGTCACAGAATGGCTCTTCAAACCCTTCGACCAGCCGAGGCGGGTCATCACCACGCCCACCATGCTGTGGGGCACAAGACCGCTCAAGACACGGTCGGCATCGCGGTTGGGATTCTCGGCAATGTCGCGCAAGATCCGCTCGTCCAGCTTCTGCTCATCGAGGGCGGGCTTTAAGTCGATGCTGACGCGGTAGCCACCCTTGTCCCAGTCACGCAAATGGGCGCTGGCGGAGAGTACCAGCGGGCCGGAGAGGCCAAAATGGGTAAAGAGCATCTCACCAAACTCTCGGAACACTGCCTTATTCTTGGCGTTGTAGACCGTCAGCTCCACGTTTTTCAGCGCAAGGCCCTGCATACGCCCGCAGCAGCCGTCATCGCTCACCAAGGGCACCAAGGAGCCCTTGGGCTCAATGATGGTGTGACCGAGAGCCTCCGCCATACGGTAGCCGTCGCCGGTAGAGCCTGTGCCCGGGTAGGAGCAGCCGCCTGTGGCGATCACCACGCGGTCGGCGGCGTATGTACCCTTCTCGCCGCGGACAGCCGTCACTGCGCCCTCCTGCACCACCACCTCCGTGGCGCGGTCATGGATCCACTGGACACCACGACTCTTCACCAAGCCCTTGAGGGCATCGGTGATGGAGAAGGCGCTGTCGGACACGGGGAACACGCGGTTGCCGCGCTCCACCTTCAATGCAACGCCTGCCTTTTCAAAAAAGGCCATGGTGTCGCGGGAGGAGAAACGGCTCAAGGCGCTGTAGAGGAAGCGACCGTTGCGGGGGATGTTGGCCATGAGACCCTCCAAGTCCGCATCGTTGGTCACGTTGCAGCGACCCTTGCCCGTAATATTGATTTTTTTGCCGAGGCGCTCGTTGGGCTCAATAAGCCACACCTTCGCCCCCTGTCCTGCCGCGGTAATGGCAGCCATCAGGCCTGCCGCACCGCCGCCGATCACAACTACTTTATTCATCTTCCGATTTTCCAAATATATCGTATTTCGACCACACCTGCTCCAACTGGGAGAAGGTCTCGTCCACTTCCTGCCGTTTTCTGTAGCCCACCGCCAGCACCAGCGCGTTCAAAAAGCTCAAAGGCGCTGCCAAAGAGTCCACGTAGGACAGGGCTTCGCACTGGACAAACAAGGCCTCAGCGGCATAGGGCATCAAGGGGGACATACCGTTATCGGTAATGGCGATCACGTCTGCTCCACGCTCACAGGCCATGTCCACGGCGTGGATGACCATGTTGGAGTAGCGGGGAAAGCTGATGGCGATCAGCACATCCTTCGGGCCGATATGCACCATCTGCTCGTAGATTTCACCTGCGGCAGAGTGCTGCACCAAGATCACATTGTCCATCAAAAGCCGCAGGTAGAAGTTGAGATAGCCCGCCAAAAAGGCACTGGAGCGGACACCCACAATGTATACGTGCTCGGCAGCCAGCAGCTTTTCCACCACATTGGCAAAGGCCGCGCGGTCGATGCTTTCAATGGTAGTGTTGATGGTCTCCACATCACGGTGCATGGCACGGCTCAAAAGGTCGCCCTCCTCCATCTCCGAGGCACGGATACGCTGCACGGAGGTAAGGCGGCCGCGGATCAGCTCCTGCAGCGCCTTCTGCATGGCGGGATAACCGCTGTAGCCCAGTTCCGAGGCGAAGCGCACCACGGTGGATTCGCTGACCTGTGCCGTCTTGCCCAATTTGGCAGCCGTCATAAAGGCGGCCTTATCGTAATCGCTTAAAATATATTCTGCAATGCGCTTTTGTCCCTTGGAAAATCCGTCCATCTGCTGACGGATGGTCTGCAATACACTGCTCATGGTGTTTCCTTTCCTTTCAGCGCAGCAATCTCTTCCTTCCTTAAGTACCGCCACTTTCCCGCAGGCAGGTCGCCCAACGTAAGGCTCTCCTCCCCCACGCGGCGCAGCCGCTTCACCTGTAAGCCCACTTGGGCGCACATACGGCGAATCTGGCGGTTTTTCCCTTGGTGGATGATGACTTGCAGCAGGGCTTGTCCACCGCTCTCTTTCAGCAGCGTCACCTGTGCGGGGATGATGGGTTCACCCTCCAAGTCCTCCACGGCGGCGAGGCGGGCGGCGGCGTTATGGAGTTCCCCCGTTACCGTCACCTCATAGCGCTTGTCCACCTGATGCTTGGGGTGGGTCAAAGCCTGCATAAAGTCCCCATCGTTGGTGAAGAGCAAAAGCCCCTCGCTGTCCATGTCGAGGCGGCCTACAGGATAGACCCGCACGCCGCAGTCGGATACCAAGTCCGCCGCCGTTTTGCGACCCTTTTCATCGCTGAGGGTAGTCACATAGCCACGGGGCTTATGGAGCATCAGGTATACCTTTTCCTCTTCCAAACGCAGCACCGCGCCGTCTACGGCGATGGTCTGCACGGCTGGGTCTGCCTTATCGCCCAAGGAGGCCACCGCGCCGTCTACCGTCACGCGGCCTGCCGTGAGCAACTCCTCCGCTTTTCTTCGGGAGCAGAGCCCCGACTGCGCTATTAACTTTTGCAGCCGTTCACTCATGTTGCGCCCTCCAAAGCAAAGCCAAATTCATATAATTTCTCGTGATCCGACCAGTCGTCGGATGCTTTCAGCGTCACCGCCACCAAGCGGCGGCCATCACGCTCCACGCAGCTGACCAATGTCCTGCCTGCTGCCTTGGTGTAGCCCGTTTTCATGCCAATGCAGCCGTTCACTCGCCGCAGGAGCTTGTTGTGGTTGCTCATGCTGCGGCCTGCAACAGAGGCGTTGGTGGTGGAGCAAAGGCGCACAAAGGCAGGGTCATCGGCGGCATAGGCCGCCAAGCGCGCCATGTCGCGGGCGGTGGAATAGTGACCCTCTTCATCGAGGCCGTTGGGGTTGCGAAACGAGGAATTTTCCATGCCGATCCGCTGGGCGAGGGCGTTCATCTTCTCCACGAATAACGCTTCCCCGCCGCAGACTTCTGTTAAGGCTAAGGCCGCATCGTTGCCGCTGGAGAGCATGAGGCCGTAGAGAAGTTCCTCCACTGTCCGCTGCTCTCCTACTTTGAGGTACATGGACGAGCCCTCCACCATGTGGTCATTCGTCACGGTGATAATTTCACAGGGAGAGGCTTCTTCCAGTGCCACCAGCGCCGTCAAAATCTTGGTGGTGCTGGCAATACGCATCTGCTCATCGGCGTTTTTCTCGTACAACACCTCCCCCGTGGCGGCATCCAGCAAAACTGCTGCCTCGGCAGAGAGATTCACGTTCCCCGCCGCCTCCGCAGGGCAGGCAAGCAGCCCTACACACAGACAAATCGCCACGATCCAGCACACCACGCGCTCCATACCATCACCTCAACGCTATGGTATGCAACGCGGCTTGTACGAAATGTTATCTTAGAAGGTCTCTTTTTCCTTCTTCTCTGCCTTCTGACGCTCGATGAAATTCTCCACACGATCCAACACCTGCGGTACCATCTCAATGGCGCGATCCACGGTGGTGATGGCGGGAGCAGCAACGGGCAGCACACGGGTCACGCCGTCGCGGACTACCAAGAAGGCCACAGGCTCTACGCGGACACCTGCGGTGCTGGCGCCGCCGAACTTGGGAGCGGTCTTACCATAGTCACCGCCGCCGCAGCCGAAGCCGAAGCTCATGCGGGACACGGGGATCAGCGTCACGCCGTCGGGGGTGGTAATGGGCTGACCGATGATGGTATTGGAATCCACCATCTCACGGACCTTACCCATCGAGGTCTCCATCAGTTCGCTGAGGGAAGTTTTCTTATTGTTCTCCATAAGTCACAGTTCCTTTCTGCAAATTACGTGTTGTTCGTCATGGTTTTGCCCGCCTGCGCCGCTGCTGCGGCCTGCCGCGCCTTTTGGCGGCGGCGGAAGGGGAAGTAGAATTTCAGCAGGGGTTTCGCCGCAGCGAAGGCGATGGCAAGTAAATCTCCCACGCGGAGATAGAGCCCCAGCTTTCCCTCCACATTGGTGGAAGGGGCGTTAAAATCCACATCCAAGTGGATGTAGGGGTCGCGGATGTGGATGAGCTGCTCCAAACGGGGCATCACCGTCCACACGGCGGCGCTGATGAGGCCATATTGCTCCGCTACCTTATCGGGCCATGGGCCGCCCACCACTACGCTCACCTCACAGGGGGTCACGCGGATGCGGCGACCAATGCGGCGAAATACGCCCTCCAAGGCTTGCCATACCGCTTTTAATGCCTCCTGCACGTCTTGGCGGGTGATGTCGAGAGAGAGCTTTTTCTTCGTTTTGGTGGTGGGCTCGGTGGCAGGTTTCACCTTTTTAGGGGTGGGCTTTTCCTTTTTCTCCACCGCGGGATAGAGAGGGATGGCAACAGGGCCGATGCGCAGCAGCACCGTCAGCGTGTCGGTAAGGCTTACCAGTACGCCCACGCGCAGCAGCAGTACAAGGATAATGAGCAAAGCAAGTGCGCCCAAAATGCACCACAGTACTGTCACGGCTCTCCCTCCTTTCACGGTTCGTTGTCGTTCTTATGCCTCCTCGGCGGGGGCTTCTACCTGCAGATCGTCCAAGCGCAGCTGACCGTCCTCCTCCAAGCCCGACATCTCGGGAAGGTCATCCAGAGAGTTCAGGTGGAAGGCACGCAGGAATGTCTGCGTAGTGCGGTAAAGGCGGGGTCTGCCGGGCACTTGCAATCGACCGCACTCCTCGATCAGATGGCGATCCAGCAGCAGACCCACCGTGTAGGAGCTGTCCACGCCACGGATCTGATCCACATAGGCGCGGGTGGTGGGTTGATAGTAGGCAATGATGGTCAGCACCTCCAGCGCAGGCTGGCTCAGCTTGGCGGGACGGCGCACCTCAAAGGCCTTGCGGATCAGCTCTCCATACTCGGGGGCAGAACACAGCTGATAGCTGTCCTCCAGCTTCAAAAGGCGCATGCCGCGGCGCTCGTAGGCGTAGTAGTCCGTCAGCTTCTGCAGCACCAGCTCCACAGTAGCTCTATCCATATTCATGGCAACGCAGATGCGCTCCACATGTACAGGCTCACCAGAGGCAAACAAAATGCCCTCAATGGCGGCCTCAACTTCTCGCATTTCCAGTGTATCCATAGTGTACCTCAAACTTCTTCTTTCCAATCATCGCCCATTTCACCTGTGCAGGTGACGGTGCAGTCTCCCATGCCGCCTGCCAAGCGGATAATGCTGCTACGGCACAGCTCCAGCACCGCCATGAAGGTGGCCACCACCTCACTGCGGCTGCGGCTGCCGCGGAACAGCAGCAAAAAACGGGTGATGCCGCCGCTTTTCAAGCGATTGAAGATCTCACGGGCTTTCTTCTCCACGGAGTAGGGCTCACGACGCACGATCTCATCAAAGGGCTTGAGATCGGGCGGGGCATCCAGCTGCCCGCGGCGATCGGTCATCTCAGCGATGGCGATCAGAAGGTCTGCCGGCTCGTGGTCGTACTCGTAGATCTTGCCACGCTCCATAGGCTCGGGAGGGCGGGTCATAATGTCGCGGCCAAACTCACCCATAGGGGCAAGGCGCTCTGCCATGGCCTTGACACGGACGTAGGTTTCGCCCCGCTTGCGCTCTTCCAAGGATTGGATCAGCGCCTCCATCTCGCTCTGTGCCTCTTCATCTTCAAGGCTTAAGAGCATGCGGGTCTTAATATACATCAAGTGTGCCGCCATGGTGATAAACTCACTGGCAACCTCCAAGTCCATCTGCTTGCGCACTTCCAAATACTCCAGATACTGCTCCAGAATCAGCGCAATGGGGATGTCCTGTATTTCGATTTTGTTTTTACTCAGCAGGAACAGGATCAAGTCCAGCGGGCCTTCGAAGTCCTCCATGACTTCGCCGCCCTTGCCCTGCACTACCTTTTCCAATTTAAAAATAGGATTATCCAAAGCTATACCTCTTACATTAAGCCGACGATGCGGCAGAATAGATCAAATAACCAACTGATAGCCGTACCCATGACGCCGCCCAGTGCGCCAAAGACCACCAGCAGCATAATGAGGAGCATACCGAACCGCTCATAGCGCATGAGAAGGCGATACTGCTTATCGGGCAGCAGCGCCGCCAGTATCTTCGAGCCGTCCAAGGGCGGGATGGGGATCAGGTTGAACACGCCGAGGCCGAGGGACAAAATGGCGGTATCCAGCATAAAGGTGATAAGCGCCACAGATGCCGCGCCGTCGATCATCACGCGGACACCCAAGAGAAGCCACAGAGACAGCAACAGATTGGATGCAGGGCCCGCCAAAGCGGTGATGGCCATGCCCAGCTTGGGGCGCTTGAAGTAGTTGGGATTCACAGGGACGGGTTTTGCCCAGCCCACACCCGTCAGCACCATGGCGGCAAGGCCCAGCCAGTCGATATGGCGCAGGGGGTTAAGGGACAGACGGTGATTTCTTTTAGCGGTGGGGTCGCCTAAGAAAAAGGCGGCGACACCATGACAGGTTTCGTGGAGAATGAGGCAGATCAGCACCGAGGCCACACGCAAAAGTGTGTCCTGCAAGGAGCCGAGATCCAGCGCATTCCATAGATTTTGCAGGTAATTCAACAGCGTTCCTCCGTAAGGGCGATACTACGCCAACATAATATTTCACAGTACAGTATACCAAAACCGCAGGTGTATTACAAGTGAAATGTTTAGACCGTCAAAAAACTGAAAGACTCTCCGTAACGGGAAGGAAGGGTGTGCGCGGGAAACCCAGGAAGGGTGTCCTGCGCCATTTTAATCAAGAGTTTTCAGAACTTTTCAAAGTTCTGAAAACTTAACAGTGGGGCAAAAACACTTTTTTGCCCCGCTGATGTTTGTAACCATTTTGTTGCCAATCTTTTTCCAAAACGAAATTGTTTCGTAAGGAAGTGTACCAAAATTTGCAGTATGATAGCACCATAGAAACGAGGGAATGTTTCCCAAAAGAAAGGAGAACCGCTATGAAATCTGTTGTGATCGGTGTGGTGTTGTGCGCCTTGTTCGCGCTGGTGGGCTTTTTTGTTCCCAATGTCCGTCTTATGCCCTATTTGACCGTCGCCCTGTCTGTGACCACTGGCATGCTGTGCATCGGCGGGATTCTCCGCTATATGATGAATGGCAATATATGAACTTTCGCTACGGCGATCACAACCGCGTTCATATTGCATAGGAAAAGCACCCGTTAAGAAGGGTGCTTTTCTCATTTTATGGTGGTTTTCCATCCATCCCTGTGCTATAATTTTTCCACGAACTTTTTAGGAGGGATGATCCTATGCGCGTGGCAATGGCACAGATGAAAATGGCGCCCGATAGGGAGCGCAACTATCAAAAAACGCTGGCACTGATTGCGGAGTGTAAGGGCAAGGCAGATCTGATCTGCTTCCCCGAAATCCAGCTGACCCCCTTCTTCCCCCAGTATGAGGGGCGGGATGTGTCGGAGTATGTAATGACGCTGGAGAGCGACTATGTGAAGGGTGTGTGCGCTGCCTGCCGTGAGGCGGGGGTCTACGCCTCCCCCAACTTCTATATTGAGGAAAACGGCAAGCGCTACGACATGAGTCTCCTCATTGATGACGAGGGCAACATCATCGGCAAGCAGAAGATGGTGCATATTGCCCAGGCGGAGATGTTCTACGAGCAGGATTACTACACCCCCTCGGAGGAGAGCTTCCAAGTATTTGACACCAAGTACGGCAAGGTGGGCATCGTGGTGTGCTTCGACCGCCACTATCCCGAGAGCATCCGCACCTCGGCACTGAACGGCGCGGAGCTGATTATCGTGCCTACCGCCAACACAAAGGCAGAGCCTTCGGAGCTGTTCCAGTGGGAGATCAAAATTCAGGCCTTCCAAAGCTGCGTGAATGTGGCCATGTGCAACCGCGTAGGCTTGGAGGACGGCATGGACTTCTCGGGCGAGTCCATCGTGGCGGACTATAACGGCGAGACGGTACTGCTGGGCGATGACAGCGAAGGATTGCTGATCGCCGAGGTGGACATGGCAGGCGCAACGGCGACCCGTAACCGCAAGCCTTACACCAACCTCCGCAGAACGGAACTGTATCGATAAGAAAAGCACCCATCGAGGATTCGATGGGTGCTTTGTTCTTTATAGAAAACGCCGCCGGTTTGTGACCGCGCTTTTTTGAGAAAAGGACTTTTCCGTAAAAGCACCGGCGGCGGTTTTCACTTTTGGGGACTTAGTCCTCGCGCTTCTTACCCAGCACCACGGTACCGATGGCACCCATGACGCTCACACCCACATACAGGGCGATACCGGCATCGAAGGTATCGGGGGACTTGACCAGTTCACTATCGGGAGTGGTCGTGGGGGGATAGTAGGGATAGTAGCCGCCGGTGACCTTGGTGAAGGTGTACTTAACACCACCAGTAACATTCTCCTTGACCATCTTATAGCCAGCGCCTGCGGAGATGGTGGGCTGCACAGCTGCCAGCACGGTGAAGGTAGTCTCGCTCTTCACAACAGCGCTCTGGCCATCCTTCTTCATCTCGATGACAGCATCCTTACCGGCATTGTTGATGGCATCCTGCAGGCTGGTGTACTTGTCACCACCCTGAACCTCAGCTGCGGTGTTGTCAGTGGCGGAGATGGAGAAGGAGCTAAAGCCGTGGGGGTTGGTAAAGGTAGCGGTCCTATTGACAGCATCAACCGTTGCCTCGTAGACATAGGAAACACCGGCATCAGTCAAATGGGTCACATAGAGCTTGCCGCCACCAGCCAACTGAACCAACGCATCAGGGATCTTAACGGTGATGGTCACAGGCTCGGTAATAATCATCTTCTGAGGCTCACCGATAGCCACAGCGTTCTGACCAGCACCCTCTTCGGTATTGATCTTAACTGCGTCATTGTTGGCAACAGCCTCAGTGGTGGCCACCTTCTGATACATGGGGGTAATGTTCAGGTCAATGCTGGCAGAAGTAACATCGCCGGTCGTTGCGTCCTTCACAATCTTAACATCGTTAACTGCCACATCAAAGTAGGGCTGAACAACGATCACCACATCGGCCTCGGTAATAGTACTATTACCAGCCATATCCTTCAGATCATCAACATGGTCCTCCGTCACGGTATGCTTGTTCTCGTTGGCAACATCCTTGGCAACGGCGTTCAGAGCAGCGTTGTCGAGGGTAACACCACCGGTAGCAGCAATAGCATCAGCAGCAGTCTTGTTGTCACCGGTCAACTTCTCGTTAACCTCGACCTCAGGATCAGCGGGCTTAACCTCAGCGGCATTAGCGCCCTCTTCGCCCACCATGTACAGATAACCAGCCTTGTCGGAAGTCACGCCGGTCAGCTTGTCGGCGCAGTAAGCGGTGGGATCAGCATTAAAGTAACCGCCGGAGATGCACTTGAGCGCAGCCTGCATACCGATTTTGGTAGCAAAGTAACCACCAGTGACAGAAACTGTTACAGAATACGTTCCATTGGTCACATAGACAGAGGAACCATCGTTACCATTGGTGGCGGGCTTGAAAGAACCACCGTTGATAGTCAAGCTGCAACCGTTGTTGTTCACAGGCTGAGCCCACACCTGTCCATCGAAGCTACCATCATTGATGGTCACACTACCATTCCACACACGAACAGTACGGGAGTAAGGAACAGAGAACACACCGTTGTTTATAGTAGTTTCGCCACTATAATTGAAGATGGCGTTGTTTACGTTGCCCGTGCTGTTTGGAGCAATATTCTCAATCGTGCCATTCTCTACGATCAACTTTCCGCCTTCGTTACGGATAGTGTACACACCCCAAGAAGATCCAGAATTGACACCAGAATCGTTCATCGTAATCTTACCGTTACCGGTGATGGTAAGATTACCCTTATTGGTAATCATTGCGTAGCTTTCGGTACATTCCTTGTTCTGGCTGATGATCTTGCCAGCCAGATCGAGTTCCACGGTCTTGCCGGCAGGAACGGTCACGCCCTCGGCGAGGGTGATGTTATCCAGCAGCACGACCTTACCACCGGCGTTCACGGCAGCCTGCAGGGACATATACTGCTTACCATCGGCCTCAGCAACCGCGCCAACCAGTTTTCCATCGATTTCAAGCGTGCCAGTACCAGAAGGAACGAAGCGACCGTAAAGAAGAGTCTCTTCAGCGGTTACGCCATTCTGGGTCAAAGTAACATCCTCGACGGTAACATTATTGATAACAACATGACCGTTGTTTGCAGTACCAACGATAGCTCCGGTACGCCAACTACCAGTCTCATTGGAAACCACATCGACATTCTTAACGATGCAGTTCTCGATGGTGGTATAGGTGTAATCGCTTGCACCGGGATGACCAGCAATAGCACCGGCAGAACCGGCACCGGTCACAGTGCTGTTAACTACGGAGCAATTCGTAATGGTAACATATGCCTTAACGGGGCCATCATTCAGCTTAGCATAGCCACTGCACCAGCCAATCAATCCACCAGCGCGCTCACCGCTGACAGAAGAGTTAATCAGGTGGCAATTATCAAGCGTGATGACATGCATAGAGTCAGCGCTATCGATAAATGCGCCGCCACCCAAACCACTGGTGCAGACAACAGTAGAATCGGCAATGGTCAAATCGTTGATGACAATACCGGACTTACCAGCAAAACCACCTGCAAACAGAGGGGCAGACAGACCCGTAATTTTGTTACCATTGCCCTCAACAGTAACAACACCTGCGCCGTGGTAGCCGTCCACAGAAACGGGCGTCCAAGCAGTTCCGGTCAGGTCAATATCCTTGGTTAAACTGACAGTGCTGTCACCAGAGCCTGCATCAGCAGCATCGGCCAAAGCCTTAGCAAGTTCATCAGCAGTAGCAACCTCGACAGCACCGCCGGTCGCGGCCTGTTCCACTTCGCCCTCTGCCCAAGCAGGCGCGCAGAGGCTCAGAGCCATGATAAGACTCAGAACCAATGCAATAAATCTTTTCATTATTCTTTTCCCCTTTTCTCTCTTTTTTGCATTTTCATCCATGGGACAAGACGATGGGCGCGGTCACACCCCGCTTCCCTCCACGGCGGGATCGGTCACTCCCCTGCCGTGAAAAAAAACAACATCCTTTCTATTTTCCATCGGAAAATAGAAAAACCCCATGGGGTTTTTGCTCTGTAAGTCAGTATACGCCTGTCTTGACTGCTTTGCAAGTCCTTTATACGACATTTCGTGTATATTTTTACGAATTTTTTCACAAAAACGAGAAAAAAGAGGATAGGCCATCAGCCTATCCTCTTTATCATTTCAGAAGTTTGACAAGAATTACTTGCCCATGTTCATCTGAGCAGCGACCTCAGCAGCGAAGTCCTCCTGCTTCTTCTCGATGCCCTCGCCGGTCATGTAGCGGACAGCGTCCACGAACTTGA
>JAFQTS010000034.1 GCA_017408915.1 Oscillospiraceae bacterium
AAATAAACAGAAAAAACACCTGCTCAGGGAAGCAGGTGTTTTTTCTTGTGTGTGTTGTTAGGAGAGAGAGAAATCACATAAGGAATGGATATCCTTTGGATGCTCTTATATTACCGTGGAAATTTTTCGGAATCTTGAATTGGAAATGAACATTTTGTAAACGTTCAGAATTTTTTGCTCTCCGCCACGGCCATTTGGTCGCATCTGTTGTTTTTCTCGTTCTCCGCGTGACCCTTGACCCAGTGGTAGTGCATCTCGTGTTTTTCAAGGAGAGGCAGCAGCCGCTGCCACAAATCTACGTTCAGTACAGGTTTTTTGTCCGCCTTGCGCCAGCCGTTTTTGATCCACGAGGTGAGCCAGCCCTTGGTCAGGGCGTCGATAACATACTTAGAATCGCTGTAGAGCTCCACGATGCAGCTTTGATTCAGCTTTTCCAAAGCGGAGATCACCGCCAGCAGCTCCATACGGTTGTTGGTGGTGGGGTTTTCGCCGCCGGAGAGTTCCTTCTCCACACCGTTCCACTCCAAGATGGCGCCCCAGCCGCCGGGGCCGGGATTGCCCGAGCAAGCACCGTCGGTATAAATGGTGACTGTTTTCATGCCTTTTCCACCTCAACTACTGTTACGACACCCACTGCCACGCGGAAGCGCACATTCTGCCCGCCGAACACCAAGCCGTAGACCCGCTCGGGATCGTCCTGATACCGTGGGCGGGGATCGGCGCGGAGGGTGGCGCACAGGCCGTCCCGTTTATCCTGCGGCACTTTTTCAAGAAGGGCAGGGGGGAAGTCCAGCGCCAATTCTGCCGAGGCCAAGCCGTCGGTGAAGCCGCCCTTCGCCTCGGGGCGGGCATCACAGTAGGGCACATAGGGCTTGATGTCGAAGATGGGCGTACCGTCCACCAAGTCTGCGCCGCGGACATGGAGGACAGGGCCATCGGGGGCATCGAAATCCACCTTCTCCAGCTCCACGCAGCTCAGGCCGATGGGGTTGGGGCGGAAGGGGGAGCGGGTAGCAAAGACGCCCAAGCGGCGGTTGCCGCCCAAGCGGGGCGGGCGCACCGTAGGCGACCATTTCTCGCCGTTACGGTCAAACTGCCACAAAAGCCACAGGTAGGTAAAGCCCTCCAAGCCACGCACCGCTTCTACGCTGCGGAAGGGTGGCTCAAAGACGATCTTCGCCGCCGTGTCCACCAGTCCGCTTTGCCGCGGGACACCGAATTTCTCACCAAAGGGGGTGGAAATGCGGGCGATAATATGCAGCGCAACCTTGTCCATGTTATCTGTCACGGTAGCCCGAGTCTGTCAGATGGGCCTGAATGTCCTTGGGCAGCATGCAAAGACGGACAATCTGTCCTGCCACCACCAGCACCAAGTAGGCGATGACGATCCACACATTGTGGATCGTGGAGGTCAGAAGGAACATGATGACCAGCGCCAGCAGCAGCAAAACATTGATGCGGTTGCTGCGGGTCTCGATGTCCATCAGCTCCTCGGATTTGAGATAGACCACCTTATTGTAAGAAAAGCGGGTCTTGGTAGCGGTATTGTTATAGAGATTTTTTGTAAAGTACTGCCAGCGTGTCAGTTTCAGCTGGGCTTCACGCCGTTTTCCCATAGTTTATTCTCCTTTATTCTCGTCCTCGTCCTCGGCTTCTTCCTTCTCGGTGAGGGCCATGGCGATGACACGGTCGCCCTCTTCCTTGAAGCGCATGACGATGACGCCCTGTGTGGCGCGGCCTGTGGTACGGACGCTGTCCACCGCCGTACGGATCATGACGCCGCTCTCGGTGACCAGCAGCATATCCTCGCTGCCGTCCACAATCTGCATGCCGATAACGCCGCCTGTCTTCTCGGTGACCATGTAGTTCTTGATACCGATACCGCCGCGATTGGTGATGCGGTACTCCTCCACTGCCGTCTGCTTGCCGAAGCCCAGCTCCGTGACGGAGAGAACAAACTTGCCCTCGGGGGCTTTGGCAGCACCGATGACATAGTCGCCCTCACGGAGGCGGATACCACGGACACCTACAGCGTCGCGGCCCATGGTACGGACATCGTTTTCATCGAAGCACACCGCCATACCATCGTGGGTGGCGATGAGGATGTTCTGCTGTCCGTTGGTCTCGATGACGGCTACCAAGCTGTCGCCCTCGTCGAGGCGCAAGGCGCGGAGGCCGTTCTGACGGATGTTGCGGAAGGCGGACACCGCCACGCGCTTCACCGTACCGTTTCTCGTCACCATGGTCAAACGCATGGTGTCGATCTCGTCCTCGCTGGTATCGCTCTGACGGAAGTGGAGCATGGCCTGCACCCGCTCGTCCGTCTCGATCTGCAAGATGTTGACAAGGGCGATACCACGGGCGGCGCGACCGCTCTCGGGGATCTGATAGCCCTTCTTACGGTAGACCTTGCCCGTATCGGTAAAGAAGAGGATGCTGTCGTGGGTAGAGGCGGTGAACACGTCGCAGACATAGTCCTCGTCGCGGGTGGTGATGCCCTTCTTACCCTGTCCGCCCTTACCCTGAGCGGCATATTCACTGACGGGGGTGCGCTTAATGTAGCCGTTCTTGGTGAGGGTAAAGACGCACTGCTCCTCCTCAATGAGATCCTCGATGTCCAGATCATCCTCCACATCCTGAATCTCCGTCTTGCGCTCGTCGCCGTACTTGTCGCGGATCTCGGTGAGCTCGTCCTTCAGCACGCCGCGAAGCATTGCCTCGCTGCCGAGAAGCTCCACATAGTAGGCGATGCGCTTTTCCAGCTCATCGTACTCGTTCTGCAGCTTCTCGCGGTTGAGGCCCTGCAATGCGATCAAACGCATATCGCAGATGGCCTGTGCCTGCACCTCGGAGAGGTTGAAGCGCTCCATCAAGTTATCCTTGGCGTTATCGTAGCTGGTGCGGATGATCTTGATGACTTCGTCAATATTATCCTGTGCGATCAAGAGGCCTTGCAGCAGGTGTTCACGCTCGCGGGCCTTCTTCAAATCATACTGGGTGCGGCGGGTGATGATCTCCAACTGGAAGGCGAGATATTCATCAATAATGTGCCGCAGGGACAGGATCTTAGGCTGCTTCTGATTATCCACCAGCGCCAGCATATTGATGGCGAAGCTGGTCTGCATCTGGGTTTGGGCAAAGAGGCGATTCAAGACCACCTGCGGGTTGGCATCGCGCTTGAGGTCAATGACGATGCGCATACCGCTGCGGTCGGTCTGATCGGTGATGTTGCTGATGCCCTCAAGGCGCTTATCGTTGACCTGATCTGCCATGTTCTTAATGAGCATACGCTTATTGACCTGATAGGGCAGCTCGGAAACGATAATGCGGGTGCGGCCCTGCACCTCTTCAAACTCTGTGCGGGCGCGGAGGATCACCTTGCCACGGCCTGTGGCGTAGGCGGCGCGGATGCCGCTGCGGCCCATGATAATGCCGCGGGTGGGGAAGTCGGGGCCCGTCACATGCTGCATCAAATCATAGAGGGTAGCCTCGGGGTTATCCAGCACGCAGATACAGGCGTTGATGACCTCGGTGAGGTTATGAGGGGGAATGTTGGTGGCCATACCCACGGCGATACCGCTGGAACCGTTCACCAACAGGTTGGGGAAGCGGGCGGGCAGCACGCGGGGCTCTTTACGGGTCTCGTCGAAGTTGGGATCCCAATCCACCGTCTCCTTCTCAATGTCGCGGAGCATTTCGCCAGCCATCTTGGCCATGCGGGCCTCCGTGTATCGGTAGGCGGCAGGGGGGTCGCCGTCCACAGTACCGAAGTTACCGTGACCGTCAATGAGCTGATAGCGCATGGAGAAGCTCTGTGCCAAACGCACCAGAGCATCGTACACGCTGGCGTCACCATGGGGATGGTAGCGACCCAGCACGTCACCAACGGCGGTAACGCTCTTACGGTGGGGCTTATCATAGGTGAGGCCGTCCTCGTGCATGGTATAGAGAATGCGGCGGTGGACGGGCTTCAAGCCATCGCGGACATCGGGCAGGGCACGACCCACGATGACGGACATCGCGTACTCGATGTAGGAGGTCTCCATCTCCTTTACAAGCTCGCTCTTCACGATTTTTTGCTCGGGATAGCGCAAAGATTCGGGATCATAGTCCACATTTTTATGTGCCATTGTCTTCGGTGACCTCCTTTCTTAAAAGTCGAGATTCACGGCGTATTTCGCCTTTTCTTCAATGAATGCCTTGCGGGGCTCCACCTTCTCGCCCATCAGCACCGTAAAGACCTCGTCGGCGCGGATGGCATCCTCCAGCGTGATCTGCTTGAGGGTGCGGGTGGTGGGATCCATGGTGGTCTCCCACAGCTCGGAGGGATCCATCTCACCGAGACCCTTAAAGCGGGAGATCTCCACCTTGGCGTTGGGGTTGTCGCCGCGCATTTCGGCGCTGACACGGTCGCGCTCTTCATCGGAGAAGGCCACGCGGGTATTCTTGCCGCGAGTCAGCTTATAAAGGGGCGGCACGGCGGCATAGACGTAGCCCTGCTCCAGCAAGGGGCGCATATAGCGGAAGAAGAAGGTCAGCAGCAGCGTGCGGATATGGCTGCCGTCCACGTCGGCATCGGCCATAATGATGACCTTATGATAGCGGAGCTTATTGACATCAAACTCCTCGCCGAGGCCTGCGCCCAGCGCGACAATGACGGGCTGGAGCTTATCGTTGCCGTAGATCTTATCGGCGCGGACACGCTCCACGTTCAGCATCTTGCCCCACAAGGGGAGAATGGCTTGGAAACGGGAGTCGCGGCCGTCGGTGGCGCTGCCGCCTGCGGAGTCGCCCTCGACGATGTAGAGCTCGGTGAGTTCGGGGTTATTCTCGTTGCAGTCGCGGAGCTTATCGGGCATGGCGGCGCCGCCCAGCGCGCTCTTGCGGCGGATGGACTCACGGGCCTTGCGGGCAGCTTCACGGGCACGGTTGGCGGTGAGAGCTTTATCCAAAATCATGCGGGCAACCTGAGGATGCTCCTCCATGTAGACCATCAGCTGATCGGAGACGATGTTGTCCACCAGCGTGCGGATGTGGGCGTTACCCAGCTTTGCCTTGGTCTGACCCTCGAACTGTGCCTCGGTGAGCTTGACGGAGATAACGGCGGTGATGCCCTCGCGGCAGTCATCACCTGTCACCTTATCGTTCTCCTTAATCATGCCGTATTTGAGACCGTAGCTGTTGAGCACACGGGTCAGTGCGGCCTTAAAGCCCGTTTCATGCATACCGCCCTCGGGGGTATGGATGTCGTTGGCGAAAGAAACAAGGGTCTCGTTATAGCCGTCGTGGTACTGCAAGGCGATCTCGGCGGTGGAGTCGCCCTTCATGCCGGAGACATAGATGACCTCCTCATGGAGCGCCGTCTTATTCTTATTAATGAAGGTGACGTACTCGCGGATACCGCCCTCGTAGCACATGCTGTCGCTCTTAGGCTCGTCGCCCCGCATGTCGGTAATGGAGATGCGGAGACCTGCGTTCAAAAAGGCCTGCTGGCGCAGACGATCGTGGAGGGTATCGTAATCGTACTCCACCGTGTCGAACATCTGATCATCGGGCATGAAGGTGACAGTAGTACCATTGCGATCGGTGTCGCCCACAATGGCGATCTCCTTGGTGATGCCGCCGCGGGAGAAGGACATCTCGTGGATCTTTCCCTCCTTGTGTACCTGCACCGTCAGCCACTCGGAAAGAGCGTTGACGACGCTGGCACCCACGCCGTGGAGGCCGCCGGAGACCTTATAACCGCCGCCGCCGAACTTGCCGCCAGCGTGCAGCACTGTAAACACCACCTCAAGGGCAGGACGACCCGTCTGAGGCTGAATGTCCACGGGGATGCCGCGTCCGTTGTCCTGGACGGTGATGCTGTTTCCCTTATTGATGGTGACGGCGATCTCGGTACAGTGACCTGCCAGCGCCTCGTCGATGGCATTATCCACGATCTCGTAGACGAGATGGTGTAAGCCCGAGGCACTGGTAGAGCCGATATACATACCGGGGCGCTTTCGGACAGCTTCAAGGCCCTCCAGCACTTGAATTTCCGCTGCGCCGTATTCCGTTTCTACCGCGTTATTACGTTCCATTTCAGACATAGTTCTTTGCTCCTTACTCCTCGTCAAGACTCGTCCCGCGCTTTTGCAGCGTAGCCGGTGTCAGCTGGGAGAGATAGACGATTTGATCGTGATAGGGATGGTCACACAGCAGAAACGACTTGGGAATGTCGTCGCAGCAGGTAATGACCTGTCCCTCTTCCTCGGCTTGGGCCAGGAATTTGCGGGTGTGTTTCGATTCGGTGGTGTTGTCGAGATCAAAGATCCCGATGATGCGCTTTTCCTCCACCGTGACGTTTTTACCGATATGGAGATAGCCCATCAAACCACCTCCCCGCCGTGAATGTGAAAGACTTTACCATTTAATAGTGTCTCCAGCCGATCGCTTTGGCAGCAGGTGATGAATACCTGCCCGCCTGCAATGCGGTTGAGGACATATTCCTGCCGCCGCGGGTCAAGTTCGGAAAGAACATCGTCCAGCAGCATGACAGGGTATTCGCCAAATGTATTTTTATGGATCTCACGCTCTGCCAATTTCAGCGACAGCGCCGCCGTGCGGACTTGTCCCTGTGAGCAGAACTGGCGGGCACTCTGCCCGTTGATATTGACCAAAAGGTCATCCTTATGAGGGCCGCTGAGGCACAGGCGGGAGGCAAGCTCTGCGTGATAGTGGGCCGCTTGATGCTCCTCCAAGGCCGCCACCAGTGCGCTGTGCTCCGCCAGCGGGTCTTCGATGGTCTTGACGGTCTGATAGCTGAGGCTAAGCTCCTCGCGGCCGCCGCTGCACTCACCGTGAGCTTGGGCGGCATATTCTGCCAAGCGCTCGCAGAACTGGGCGCGATAATGGATGAGGACAGCACCCGCTTGGCAAAGGCGGACGTTAAACTCGGGCAGGGTGTCCAGCAGGGCAGGGTAGTCCTCGCTATCCCGCAGGATGCGGGTCTTGTGCTCGTAGAGGCGGGTGTACTCCGCCAAGGCTGCCGCGTAACGAGGGCGCAGCTGGCACAGAGAATTGTCCATAAACCGCCGCCGCGCAGCCGCACCATCGCGGATCAGGAAGAGATCCTCGGGGGCGAAGAACACCGTGTGGAGCACATCGGAAAGGGCAGCGGCATTTTTTGCCGTCACGCCGTTGACGGTCATCTTCCGCTTTCTGCCACGCTGCAGTTCAATGCGGGTGATGAACTCCCGATCGCGGGAGTTGATGCGCCCTTCCAGCACCGCCGCCTGTTTTTCAAAGCCGATCAGTTCCCGATCTGCGTGGGTACGGGGGGACTTGCCGCAGGAGAGGTAGACGATGGCCTCCAAGAGGTTGGTCTTGCCCTGTGCGTTCTCGCCGTAAATGACGTTGCAGTGCTCGTCGAACAATACCTGCTGGCGCTGGTAGTTACGAAAGCCCTCTAAGGTCAATGCGTCAATCCGCATACTTCACCGTGAGAAGAATATCGGCGATCTGTACCTCGTCGCCGGGACGGATCTTCTTGCCACGCTGGGTGCAGACCTCGCCATTGACGGACACAGCGCCCTCCTGCACCAAAATCTTGGCCTCGCCTCCTGTGGAGGTGAGGGTGGAGAACTTCAAAAGATCCTGCAGCTTAATATATTCGGTTGTGATTTCGATCTCGTGTTTTTTCATAGGTTTACTGTGCCTTCAATCGGACGGGCAGCACCATGTAGAGGAAGTTGTCGCTGCCATCGGTGGGAGTGATGATGCAGGGGGAGATGCCGGTGTTCATTTCCATGCGCACCTTCTCGGCGGGGGCATAGCGGAGGGCATCCATTAAGTAGCGGTTATTAAAGCCGATCTCCAAGCCCTTGCCGTCTCCCTTGGTGTAGCAGATGTCCTTGGCCTCGCCGTTGCCGGTCTTGGCAGAGAGATAGACGCGGTCATCGTCAAACACGCACTTAACGGGGCTCTTCAGCTTCTCGCTGATGACCACGCTGACGCGGTCGAGGCTCTGCAACAATGCGCTGCACTCCACCTCCAAAGAGATGGGGTTGGTGCGGGGAATGGCGTTCTTATAATCCAAGAACTCACCCTCCAAGCGGCGGCAGATCAGCTGGGTAGAACCCGCCTCAAAGAGGAGGTGACGCTTGCCTTGGGTGACGGTAATCAGCTCGTCCGTATCGGAGCAGATGTTCTCCACTTCACGCAGCGCGCTGCCGGGGGCGACGAAGCGGAAGGCGCCGCCGTCGATGCGCTCCAAGGGCTCGCGGCGCAGGGCGAGACGGAAGCCGTCCACCGATACCATGGTGAGGCCGCGATCGTCGATCTCAAAGAGAGATCCCGTGTGGACGGGGCGGCTTTCGTTGGTGGACACGGCAAAAGCGGTTTGAGACACCATGGCCTTCAGCGTCCGCTGCTCAAGGGCAACGGAGAACTGATCGTCCACCTCGGGAAGCTCGGGGTAATCGTCGGCGCTGAGGCCGAGAATGTCGAAGGAGGCATCGCCGCAGCTAAGATGCACCAGCATCTTTTCATCGGCGGAGAACACGATCACATCGTCGGGCATCTTGCGGATAATGTCGCCGAAGAGCTTGGCGTTCAGCACAATGCGGCCCGCCTCATGGATCTGTGCCTCAATGGCGGTGCGGATACCCGTCTGCATATTGTAGCCCGAGAGGGTCAGGTTCATATCGCCTTCCATCAAAATGCCTTCCAGCGCGGGGATGGAGCTTTTGGAGGCCACGGCGCGGGAGGCGGCGGACACTGCCTGCTGCAGCAGCGCTTTTTCACAGGAAAATTTCAGCATAGCTTGTTCCTTTCTTTTTTGAAAACAAGTGGTATATTTCTCAAAACCACAGCATATACTAATCTATTTATTTCGTAACAGTAGTCGTAGGGAAAACTTTTGTGGAAAAGGCGGGAGATGCCCTATTTTCCGCTATTTTCCCTCCACAGGGGAAAGGGAGGATTTTCCTCTTTATTCACACAGGGGGAGGGGAGAGGGGCGGCTTCCACAGGGTTTTCACGTGGATTCCACAGAAATTGTGGAATTATGTCTTCGAGTTTATATTGGTAGTAATTTCCTTCACCGTCTCGGCAAAGGCGGGGTCGACACGCATTTTCTTGTCCACCTGCTTTAAGCTGTAAAGCACGGTGGTGTGATCGCGTCCGCCGAAGAATTTACCGATGTCGTTCAAGGGGGTAGAGCGGAGGCGGCGAATGAGATACATGGCGATCTGACGGGCGTGGACAATATCGCGGCCCTGTGCGCTGCCCCGCAGCACATCCAGATCGATATTGAAGAAGTTGGCGATATACTCGGCGATGTTCTCCTCGGAGGGGACGAACTCGGAAGAGCCCTTCATCACCTCGCCAAGAGATTTAATGATCGCCTCTTCATCCATGGCACCGATCAGCTCACGGTAGGCCAGCACCTTATTCAGAGCTCCCTCGATCTGACGGACGTTGGCGGTAATATTCTCGGCGATCAGCGTGGCAATACGGTCGGGGAGATTAATACCCAGCAGAGCCGATTTGTTGCGGATGATGGCCAAGCGGGTTTCATAGTCCGGCGGCTCCACGTCTACCATCAAGCCCCACTCAAAGCGGGTGCGGAGGCGATCCTCCAGCTGGGTCATCTCCTTTGGCGGACGGTCGGAGGTCAGCACGATCTGACGGCCTGACTCGTATAGGGCGTTAAAGGTGTGGAAGAACTCCTCCTGTGTCTGCTCCTTACCGGCGATGAACTGGATATCGTCCACCAACAGCAGATCCTTGCCGCGGTATTTATCACGGAAATCAGCGGTGGTGCCGCCGCGGATGGCGTCAATGAGTTCGTTGGTGAAGTGCTCGCCGCTGACCAGCATAATGTTACTGTCGGGCCGCAGGCGTTTGGTCTGACGGGCGATGGCGTGGAGCAGATGTGTCTTGCCCAAGCCGCTGTCTCCGTAGATGAAGAGGGGGTTGAACTTGCCTGCCGGCTTTTCTGACACGCTGCGGGCGGCGGCGTAAGCCATCTTGGTCTGGGGGCCCACCACGAAGGTCTCGAAGGTGAAGGCGTCGTTCTCGCCGGGGAGTTCGGGATGGTCGGGGTGGACACCGTGGTATACACCCAGCTGGTCGTCATCTAAGATCTTCACCTCAAGATCGGTGGAGAAGATATCCCGCAGGGCCTCTTTGATCTGCCCTGTAAAGCGCTTTTCAATGGTTTCTTTTTTAAAGGCGTTGCTGCAGTGCAGCACCAGGGCAGAGTCCTCCATAGTGACCACCTTTACCTGATCGAACCAGGTGTTGATGGTGGTGGGGGAGAGATCCTTTTGCAGCCGTTCCAATAAAATATTCCACACGTCGGACAGTGAGTTCATCCGTCCACTCCCTTTCTCCTTTTTCTCTCTAAGGCATACTTTCTCATAAAAGAGTATACCAAAAACTTTTAAAAAAGTCCATACTTATTATTAGAATAAGTGTAAAATCTGTGATTCCCGAAAGATTTTATGTTGACAAACAGGGAAATCATTGGTTATAATGAAGGGCACGCCTTTCCACGGTGGAAAGGCGGATGAAATGTCGACTGCGGCGAACAAACCTTGTTCGCTGTCGAGTATGCCCCGTGAAAAAACGGGAGCAGATTTATTTTTTTAATGGAGGTGTCATGCTATGTTCCGTACCTATCAGCCCAAGAAGCGTCAGCGCTCCAAGGTGCACGGTTTCCGTAAGAGAATGGCTACCAGCAACGGCCGTAAGGTTCTCGCTCGTCGCCGCGCCAAGGGCCGCGCTCGCCTGACCCACTGAGGAAGGCGGAAAGTGCATCGCACGACAACCGTATAAACCCAGGGACGGTAGAGGGAAAAATCCTGCCGTCCCTATTGGTGTTCTCGATGCTAAGTGTAAGGAGACCTGTTTTTTATGAATCCTGCCGTGACCGTTAAGGAGAATTACGTGTTCCGTCAGCTCTACCGCAAGGGGAGTTCTTCGGTGCAGCCCTGCTTTGTGGTCTATTGCAGAAAGAATAAGAAGGGGCTCTCTCGTCTGGGTATTACCGTCAGCACGAAGCTGGGGAAGGCCGTGGTGCGCAATCGCGTCCGCCGCCGTCTCCGGGAGGTGTATCGGCTCAGCAAAAACGAAATGAAGCAGGGCTACGATGTGATTTTGGTCGGTCGTGGCCGTGCCATCACGGCGCCTTTTTCCAAGATGCAGCGGCAGTATGCCGCCGCGCTGAAGGAGTTGGGGCTTATGGAGGCGCACAGATGAAAAAGGCGCTGCTGAAGTTCTTTCGTTTTTACCAGACGGCCATTTCCCCCATTTGCCCGCCCCGCTGCCGCTTTATCCCGTCCTGTTCTCAATACGCGGTGGAAGCGGTGGAGAAGTATGGCGCGGCAAAGGGTGGCTTTTTAGCGTTGAAGCGGTTTTTGCGCTGCCATCCCTTCCACAGAGGCGGCTGGTACGACCCCGTGCCGTAAGCCGCCGTATCAAGCCCGTTTATCAACAAATACAAACGGAGGAAATCCATAATGTTTGCACAAATCGGATACTATATCTGTGTTCCCTTTGCGTGGCTGACCCGTATGTTCTACCAGTGGACCGGATCTTACGGTGTGGCCATCATCCTCTTCACCCTGGTGGTGAAGCTGGTCATCCTGCCCTTCCAGCTCAAGAGCAAGAAGAGCATGATGCGTATGAACCGCATGCAGGGCAAGATCAAGGATATCCAGACCCGCTTTGCCAACAACAAAGAGCGTCAGCAGCAGGAGATGGCTGATCTGTATGCCCGTGAGGGCATCAATCCCATGGGTGGCTGCCTGTGGTCCTTTATCCCTCTGCCCATTCTGATTGCACTGTACTATATCATCCGTACCCCTCTGCGCTACTTCATGAACCTGTCCGAGACGGTCATCACCGAGATCCGTACGCTGGCAGAGTCTCTGGGTTATGTGGCCGCTACCGAGGGTAACGCCGTCGCTTACGAGCAGATCTACCTCAGCAAGTTCATCCATGAGCATTGGGAGAACTTTGCCGGTAAGTTTGATGGCCTGCTGGACGTGAACTACCAGTTCCTCGGTCTGGATCTTGCCGAGACCGCCAGCAATGTCATGGGTCAGTTCCCCCACGGCGGTTGGGCCGTTTGGGGTCTGCTGCTGCTGCCCTTCATCGCAGCCGCTTTGCAGCTGGTGATGAGCATCGCCTCCATGAAGGCCAGCTCCAACACCATGAACAGCTCCAACAAGATGATGCTGTATCTCTTCCCCCTCATGACCATCTGGATGGGCTTCATGTTCCCCGCCGCCCTGTGCCTTTACTGGATCGTCAACTCCGCTTTCTCCGCCGTGCAGGAGCTGCTGCTGAACAAGGTGTTCGCCAAGGCTCTTGACCGTGAGGAGACGGAGAAGGAGCGCGAGAAGCGTGAAAAGCGCGCCGCCAAGATGATGGCTCAGCGCGAGCAGATGATGCAGCAGCAGGCGCAGCAGCAGGGTAAGAAGCCCCAGCCCAGCGCCAGCAAGAAGAAAAAGAGCGCCGAGCCCGAGAAGAAGGACAAGCGCAGCTCTACCACCGAGGCAGGACGCGTGGGCAACCGCCCCTATGCCCGCGGCCGCGCCTACAGCGAGAGCCACTACGAGGACTAAAGGGAGCAAAAATGAGTTATATTGATGTGATCGGCAAGACCGAGGAGGAGGCCATTGCCAATGCTCTTGCCCAGCTGGGCATGGAGCGTGACGATGTGTCCGTTGAGATTCTCGAGCGTGCCAAGAGCGGATTTTTGGGTATGGGCAGCAAGCCCGCCCGTGTCCGTGTGACATACGGCCCCGATGAGGCTCCCATGGAGGAGATCGTTGTCCCCGTGAAGCCTGTTGTGGAGGCCGCACCCGTTGTGGAAAAAGAAGAGGTCAAAGCCAAGAAGGCTGAGCCCAAGCCTCAGGCAAAGAAGCAGCAGCCCAAGCAGGAGAAGAAGGTGGAAGTGCCCGCCATCGACCTGCCTGTGAGCAGCGACAGCAACGCTGAGCGCATTACTGTATTCCTCTCCGGTCTTATGGAGCACCTTGACAGCGAGGCCGCTGTGAAGGTCTACGAGGAGGAGAAGGGCCGCTATAAGGTCATTCTCGAGGGCGAGAATCTGGGTCAGCTTATCGGCCGCCGCGGCGAGACGCTGGATGCCATTCAGCAGCTGACCAACTACGCTGTCAACTCCGGTAACGAGAAGCGTATCCGCGTCCATGTGGATGCCGAGAATTACCGCGCCCGCCGTGAGGCCAGCCTTGAGAGCTTGGCAGCCAAGGTGGCAGGTAAGGTGAAGAAGTACCGCC
The DNA here is from genome assembly GCA_017408915.1 of Oscillospiraceae bacterium. Classification (GTDB taxonomy): domain Bacteria; phylum Bacillota; class Clostridia; order Oscillospirales; family Oscillospiraceae; genus Vescimonas. Next base: position 13,293 of record JAFQTS010000034.1, read on the forward strand.
GCAGCGTGACGCTGGAGGCCATGAACGCCTATGAGCGCCATGTGATCCACGCCGCTCTGCAGGATGTGAAGGGTATCACCACCTACTCCATCGGCACCGAGCCCAACCGCCGCGTGGTGGTGGCTCTCGACCGCGAGAACGGCTAAAAAACGCATAAAAATCCACCCCAACCGGGGTGGATTTTTTCTTTTCAACATTACTTTTTATTCGGATTATAATAATCCGTGGGTTCTTCCAGCACCATAGGCAGGCCGTTTTGGTACACGGGAATGGTCTGGAATTTGAAGCGGGAGGCGGCGTGCTTTTGGTCGATCATGGGCTTAATTTCGGGATCGACCACGCCGCGGCGGATGTATTCGTTCACCGCGTGGTAGGTAAAGCCCAGATTGTCCTCGTCGGTCTTGCCCGTCAAACCGTCAGAGGGGGGCTTCACGAGGAATTTCTCCGGCAGACCCAGCACGCGACCAAGGGCGATGACCTCCTCGGTGGTATACATGCCCAAGGGGGAGAATGCGCCTGCGCTGTCGCCATAGATGGTGCAGTAGCCTACCCAGTCCTCGGAGAGGTTGGAGGTGTTCAGCACGATGCCGCCGTCCAAAGACTGGGCCACGGCGTAGAGGGTGGTCATACGGATGCGGGAGGGGAGATTGACGATGGTCTGACGGGAGGGGGTGATGCCTACCCGCTCCATCTCGTTCAATACGCCCTGCACCGCGTCGTGGATATTGATGGTGCAGTGGGGGATGCCGAGATGCTCCACCAAACCGTTGGAATAGTCAATGTCGGGCTGCACGCCGTCGGGCATCAGCACACCGTAGACATTGTCGCGGCCGAACGCTGCCACAGACAGAGCAGCCACCACGGAGCTATCCTTACCGCCGGAGATGCCGATGACCGCCTTTTTGCCGTAACAGGCCTTCATCTGCTCCGCCATCCACTCCAAAAGACCTGCCAACTGCTGCTGAGGATTGAATTCCATAGCCTTGTCCTCCCGAAAGTTTTTCTTGGGCATATTGTAGCACGCTTTTTCCACAGTGACAAGGAAATGCGCAAAAAAAGAAACGCCCGAAGGCGTTTCTTTTTTTGCGTATGTAAGAGATTCTTATCAGAACCACAGACCCCATGCAAGGAAGCCGAGGCAGGCCACGATTCCGGTGAACACCAGAACGATGACCAGATAGCCCATGATGTCCTTGGCAGAGAGCTTGGCAACACCCAGAGCAGGCAGTGCCCAGAAGGGCTGGATCATGTTGGTCCACTGATCGCCCCATGCGATAGCCATGGCGCTGCGGCCGGGCTCAACCAAGAGCTCTGCACCGGCAGGCATGACGATGGGACCCTGAACGCCCCACTGACCGCCGCCGGAGGGAACAAAGAAGTTGACGACACCGGCAGAGAGGAAGGTCCACAGGGGGAAGGTCACATTGGTGGAGATGGAGACGAAGAAGTTGGAGATGATCATGGCCAGGGAAGCGCCGTCTGCGCCCTTCACGGTCATCATACCGATGATACCGGCGTAGAAGGGGAACTGCAGCAGGATGCCGGCAGCACCGGAAGCGGCCTCGGCAATGGCGTCCACATAGCGGCGCAGGTTGCCGTGGAGCAGGATGCCCAGGAACATGAAGATCATGTTGACGATGTTCAGGTTCAGTGCACCGGCGACGTTCTGACCGGCCTTGACCACGTCAACGAAGTACTTCACGATGTAGATGAAACCGAACAGCAGCACGATGACCCACAGGATCTTGGAGTGCTCCATCTTGTCGGCGGGCGTCTTGACCTCGTACTTCTTCTCCTCCTCGTCTACCAGCAGAGCGGGATTGATGGTGATGGCCTTATCCTGAGCAGGATGCATGGCGTAGTTGACGAAGGGCATGGCGATGAGGATCACACCGCACATGATGAGGTTCATGGGGTGGAAGATGGTCTCCAGGGTGGAGGCGGTGTAGGTCACGTCGCCAACCACATAGCCGCCGTTAAGGGCCAGGGGGATGGAGCCGGACAGACCTGCGTGCCAAATGACGAAGCCGGAGTAGGCAGAGGCGATCAGCAGGGGATAATCCACAGTGGGGACACGCTTTGCCACTTCCTTAGCCAGCAGTGCACCGGCGATAAGGCCGAAGCCCCAGTTGAGCCAGCAGCAGATGACGGACACGAAGGTGGTGACCACGATGGCCTGCATGTTGTTGTGAGCCAGACCTGCCAGAGCGCGCAGGGCCTTCTTGCAGGGACGGGCAGAGGCCATGGCAGAGCCGAGGACCAGCACCAGTGCCATCTGCATAGAGAAGCTCAGCAGAGACCAGAAGCCGGAGGTGGCGCCCCAGGCACCGATCATGTCGATGGGGCCGAGACCCGTAGCGAACATGGCGGCAATAAAGACCACGATGGTCAGGATGACGGCGAACAGGAACGGATCCGGCAGCCATCTGTTGACTACGCGAACGCAGCCGTTGACGATTTTCTTAAACACGAAAACTCACTCTCCTCAATGAATATACCGTGGCGGCGGGCTCGTCAGGCTCGTCACCGCATGTTTGACCGCTATGAAAACAGCGGCATTGGACACCCACATTATACGCCCTTACCAAAAGGAAAGTAAGGGGGCAAATTAACAAAATTTTCACAAGGATTTTGTAAGAAATACCAAGGCAAAAACAGTCGTTTTTTATGGGTGGACGCTTTGTTAAAAAAGTATAAAAATCCAAAAAACACCCCGCCCTTTGGGCGGGGTGCAGAATGGATGAAACTGGAAAGGCTCAGCGCTCGGGATCGTAGCTGCGGGTGGAATCGCCGCCGCCGCTGAAGCGGTCGTCGCTGTGGAACTGACCGTCGTCGGCAGGGGGGATGTAGCCCACGCCGCTTGCCTTCTTGCAGGCCTCAAAGTAGCCGATGTCCGTCTGCTGGATGTAGGGCATGATCCAGATGGAGAGGATGCCCATGGTGAGGCCGCAGAGGATGTTCCAGCCCAGGAAGCTCAGATCCAGCACGAACAGCTCCCACTTGTGGCCGCGGGTCTGTGCCTTGCTCATGTTCAGCGCCTCGGAGGGGGAGAGCTGGGGATTTTCACACAGGTTATACAATGCGAAGCGGTAGCGATAGCCGGCGATAATACCGGGGATGAACAGCAGCAGACTCCACAGGAAGATATAGACAGCCATGAGGATCTGCAGAATGATAACTCTTCCAACGAAGGTGAAGCCGTCGAACATGGAGGCATAGGGCATGGTAAGACCCTTGCGTACGCCCATGGTGTAGATCACATAGCCGGCGGAGAGCACCATGGAGACGAGGGAGATGAGAATGGATATAAAGGTCACCATCAGCGGGGAAAGACCCAGGGTGGGGAAGGGGATCTCCATCTCCAGAGCGGTGCTGAGCTCGGCGGCGGTAGCGCCGGTGGCGAACTCCAGAATCATACTGAGAACGAAGGTGATAACAAGGTAAATTAAGGTAAAGACATAGGCCGAAACGGCAGCGCCCTTGGTGATAGACTTTGCCTCAGCCTTCAGCTGTACGCGGTTGAACATAGACAGAAACCTTCCTTTCTATGAAAAATATACCTATTATATAAATTTGCGGAATGTATGGTATAGTACAACATATTGTATCATAGGAAAAGCCCCAACGCAAGAGGGGGAAAATGATGGCAGAAAATTCAAAAGATTGTGACAAAATCCGCTAAAGTTTCCATAAGAAATGACCGATAACACTGGACAAAAAAGAGATTTTGATGTATGATTACTACTGTATGAGGTGGTGTAAACCACAAAGGTAACCGCGGAGGAACGGCTTGCTTCTCGGCCCCGGAACAAGAGGAGGAAAGGGTCGGACCAAGGCGGTTATGAAAGCAGTTAAGATGAGGTGAAGACAATGGCACATGCTTTCTTTGGCGGCGTTCATCCTAATGACATGAAGGCCGCAACCAATGAAAAGGCCATCGAGCAGCTGGCAGCGCCGGCACAGGTGGTCATTCCCATGTCTATGCACATCGGTGCACCTTGCAAACCCATCGTTGCAGTGGGCGACAAGGTAAAAATTGGACAGAGGATCGGCGAACCCGGCGGATTCGTTTCCGCACCCATCCACGCCAGCGTGTCCGGCACGGTCAAGGCTGTGGAGCCCCGTCCCAGTTCTATGGGCGGTACGGTGATGAGCGTTGTCATCGACAATGACTTCGAGAACACCGTGAGCGAAGAGGTCAAGCCTGCGGCTGACCCCGAAAATCTGACGAGCGAGGAACTGGTGGAGATCGTGAAGAACGCCGGTATCGTTGGTCAGGGCGGCGCAACGTTCCCCACCCATGTGAAGATCTCTTCCGGTCTTGGCAAGGTGGACTACGTCATCATCAACGCCGCTGAGTGCGAGCCCTACATCACGGGCGACCACCGCGCCTGCCTGGAGCGTCCCGATCAGGTCATCCTGGGCGCTACGCTGCTGGCTAAGTGCTTTGGCGTTGACAAGGTCTACATCGGCATTGAGGCCAACAAGCAGAATGCCGCTGACGTCCTGAACGCCAAGATCAAGGAGCTGAATGCCCCCGTTCAGGTGGTCGTGCTCCACACCCGTTATCCCCAGGGCGCTGAAAAGCAGCTGGTGCAGGCCGTCTCCGGCCGTCAGGTGCCCTCCGGCAAGCTCCCCGCTGATGCCGGCTGCTGCATCTTCAACCTGAACACCACCTGCGCCATCTACCGCGCTGTCTACACCGGTATGCCCGTGGTCAACAAGATCGTTACGGTGTCCGGCTCCGGCGTGATCGAGCCCAAGAACGTGGAGTGCCCCATCGGTACCCCCATCACGGCTCTGTTCGATGCTTGCGGCGGTCTGAAGGAAGAGACCTACAAGCTGATTATGGGCGGCCCCATGATGGGTCTTGCTCAGCACAGCTTCGATGTCACCGTTGGTAAGGGTACCGGCGCTATGCTGGCCTTCGCCGGTGACGAGGAGAAGTACGAGGCCGAGCCCCAGTGCATCCGCTGCGGCAAGTGTGTTGGCGTCTGCCCCATCCGCCTCGAGCCTATCTTTATGTATAAGTATCTCATGAAGGGCAACTACGAGGCCTTCCGCGATCAGCTCCATGGTATGGACTGCATCGAGTGCGGCGCTTGTACCTATACCTGCCCCGCCCGTCTGCCTCTGACCCACGCTTTCCGCCTGGGTAAGCAGCAGGTGAACAATGCCAGAATGGCCGCACAGGCCAAGGCTGCTGCCGAGAAGGCTGCCGCCGAGAAGAAGGAGGCGTAAGGAAATGACGGATTATAAGAATTTGAAGCTGATCGCTTCCTCCTCCCCCCATATCCGCAGCAATGAGAACACCCGCTCCATCATGCTGGATGTGATCATCGCTCTGCTGCCCGCCCTGGCCTGGGCTATTTACAGCTTCGGCTTCAAGGCTCTGCTGACCACCGTGATCTCCGTGGTGGCCTGCGTGTTCTGGGAGTGGGCTTACCGTAAGGTCATGAAGAAGAACCAGATGATCGGCGATCTCTCCGCCGTCGTCACCGGTATGCTGCTGGCTCTGACCTGTACGGCCAACCTGCCCTGGTGGATGCTGGTCATCGGCGGCTTCTTCGCCATCGTTGTGGTCAAGCAGCTCTACGGCGGCATCGGCTGCAACTTCCTCAACCCCGCACTGGGCGGCCGCGCCATTCTGGTGGCCTCCTATGCCGGTCTCATGGGCAACTACTCTCTGCCCAAGGCCAAGCTGGATGTGGTGGTCTCCACCGCTACTCCCATGCAGATCATGAAGGAAGGCACTGTGGAGCAGTGGGAGATCCTCACCTCCAATTACTCCGTGGGCGATATGTTCCTGGGTAACATCGGCGGCGCTATGGGTGAAGTTTCCGCTCTGGCTCTGCTGCTGGGCGGCGCTTACCTCATCATCCGCAAGGTCATCTCCTGGCACATCCCCGTGGCCTACATCGGCACGGTGCTGGTGCTGTCTCTGGTGGCAGCTCCCGCCGGCATCGATGCTGTCCAGTACATGCTCTACAGCGTGTTCGGCGGCGGTCTGATGCTGGGTGCCATCTTCATGGCTACCGACTATGCCACCTCTCCTGTGACCAAGCCCGGTCAGCTGATCTACGGTATCGGCTGCGGCCTGCTGACGGTGTTCATCCGTCGCTTCGGCTCCTTCCCCGAGGGCGTGTGCTACTCCATCCTGATCATGAACTGCACCACCTGGCTGCTGGATAAGTACATCCGTCCCACCATCTATGGTGCTGTGAAGAAAGAAAAGAAGGAGGCGGCGAAGTAATGAAGATCTCCGGTAAGTTTGTTCTGAAAGTCGCCGGCACTCTGACGATCATCGCTCTGGTGGTCGCCGCCCTGCTGGGCGTGGTCGATATGGTCACCCATGACAAGATCGACGCTATCAATGTGGAAAAGACCAATCAGGCGCTGGCAGCCGTTGCCCCCGAGGGTGCTGAGTTCACTCCCGTGGAGCTGAGCGACGCAGCTGTTGCCGCCGCCGCTGCCTACGGTACGCTCGACAGCATGTATGAGATGTCCACCGGCGGTTACGCCATGAAGATCGTGGCTTCCGGTTCTCAGGGCAGCATCGAGATGATCGTTGGCGTGGATGCCAATAAGGCACTGACCGGCGTCAGTGTGGTCAGCCACTCCGAGACCGGCGGTATCGGTACCAAGGTCATCAACAACGATCCCAACTCTGCCGGCACTCCCGTGCTGGATCAGTTCATCGGTATGAGCGGCGCCGGTTCTCTGGTGGTGGGCAAGACTGTGACCCCCATCTCCGGTGCTACCGTCACCACCAAGGGCATCACCGCCGGCTGTAACGCGGCGCTCTCTGCCGTGGAAGCAATGGGTTAAGAAAGGAGGAGGACTGAACTATGAATACGAAAAGACAGTTTATGGACGGTCTGATCCATCAGAACCCCGTTCTGGTGCAGCTGCTGGGTATGTGCTCCACGCTGGCTATCACCACGTCCTTCTTCAACGGTCTGGGCATGGGCGTTGCAGTGCTCATCATCCTGACGTTGTCCAACATCATTATCTCCCTGCTGCGTAAGATCATCCCCGATGAGGTGCGTATCGCCTGCTTCATCGTGGTCATCGCCGGTTTCGTTACCTGCGTGGATCTGCTGCTGAAGGCTTTCGTTCCCGCCCTGTCCGAGTCTCTGGGCGTGTTCATCCCCCTGATCGTGGTTAACTGCATCATTCTTGGTCGTGCCGAGTCTTTCGCCTCCAAGAACGGTCTGGGCCGCAGCGCTCTGGATGGTATCTTCCAGGGTATCGGCTACACCATCGTGCTGATCATCATGTGCGTGTTCCGTGAGTTCCTGGGCGCCGGTAAGTTCGGCGGCGGTCTCCTGGGCGGCGGCGGTCTGGGTGCTGCACCCGGCATCGCCATCTTCCCCGAGGAGTACGGTCTGGCTGTGCTGACCCTGCCCGTGGGCGGCTTCCTGACCCTGGGCGTGCTGATCGCCGCCATGCAGTGGGGTCTTGCCAAGGCTAAGAAAAAGGAGGCTAAGTAAGTATGAGTATCACGTCTTTGCTCGCCATTTCTCTTGGCGCGATCCTGACTAACAACTTCATCTTCTCCCAGTTCCTGGGTGTGTGCCCCTTCCTGGGCGTGTCCAAGAAGATCGACACCGCCGTGGGTATGGGCGGCGCCGTGACCTTCGTCATGGCACTGGCTTCCGCTTTCTGCTTCTTCATCAACAAGGTCCTGGTGGCCCTGAATCTGGAGTTCATGCAGACGGTGGCCTTCATCCTGGTGGTGGCCTCTCTGGTGCAGTTCGTGGAGATGTTCCTGAAGAAGGCTATCCCCACCCTGTACACCGCTCTGGGCGTGTACCTGCCCCTCATCACCACCAACTGCGCCGTGCTGGGTGTTGCCCTGCTGAACGTGCAGAACAACTACAACTTCATCGAGTCTGTGGTCTACGGTATCACCGGTGGTCTCGGCTTCCTGCTGGCCATCTTCCTGTTTGCCGCTGTCCGCGAGCAGACCGAGTTTTCCGAGACGCCCAAGGCCTTTGAAGGCTTCCCCATCGCCCTGATCACCTCCGGCCTCATCGCCCTGGCGTTCATGGGCTTCAGCGGCCTGAAGGTCTGGTAAGGAGGTAAGGAATCATGACGATTGCATTAGCTATTGCCGTTCTTGGCGTTCTCGCCATTGTGTTCGGCCTGATCCTGGCCTTCGCCGCCAAGATCTTTGAGGTGGAAGTTGACCCCCGCCTGCCCCAGATCCAGGCTGCTCTCGCCGGCGCTAACTGCGGCGGCTGCGGCTATCCCGGCTGCGCCGGCTGCGCCGAGGCTATGCTGGCCGGCAAGGCTCCCGTCACCGCCTGCGCTCCCGCAGGTGCTGAGGGTGCTGCCAAGATCGCTGCCATCCTCGGTATGGAAGCTCCTACCGGCGAGAAGATGGTGGCCCATGTTATGTGTAACGGCGGCTGCAATGCGCAGAAGAACTTTGAGTATCGCGGCGTGAAGGACTGCCTGGCTGCTACCAAGGTCTGCGGCGGTGACGCTCTGGCCTGCAAGTACGGCTGCTTCGGCTTCGGTTCCTGCGTGGCTGCCTGCCAGTTCGACGCTATCCATGTGGTTGACGGTGTTGCCGTCGTGGACAAGGAGAAGTGCACCAACTGCGGCGCCTGCCGTGAGGCCTGCCCCCGCAAGCTCATCACCGAGGTCCCCTACAAGCAGAAGGTGTTTGTCAACTGCTCCAACAAGGACAAGGGCCCCGCTGTTGCCAAGGTTTGCGCCAACAGCTGTATCGCCTGCGGCATGTGCGAGCGTACTTGTAAGTTCGACGCCATCCATGTCATCGACAACGTGGCTGTCATCGACTACGACAAGTGTAAGAACTGCACCATGTGCGCCAAGGCCTGCCCCAAGAACGCTATTGAGCCCATCCCCACTCCCGAGGAGAAGGAGAAGTTCAAGGCTGCTCAGAAGGCCGCTGCTGAGAAGAAGGCTGCCGCTGCCAAGGCTGCTGCCGAGGCCGCTGCTGCTGAGGCTCCCAAGGCTGAGTAAGGCATAGAAACAATAAAAATTCCCCCTCGTGAGAGGGGGAATTTTTTATTCCTCGGTATCTATGTAGATGTCTTCGCAGGTCTGCTGTGCGTTCTTCAGCGTGGTGAGCGCCTTTTGTATGGCGATCAAATCGCCACCGCACTCCGTTAGCAGGTCGATGGCATCCGTGACAGCGTTGAACAGGGAAAGATACATTTTTTTATAGTCCGGCATAAAATCACCTCGTGTTAGATATATTTTAGATATATTTTATATCTATATAAAACACTATAACACAAGGCGGACATAAAATAAACATAAAATATAGTTGTTTTGGGGTGATTTTATGTCCATCAAAAGTGTGTCTATCCGTATTGACGAAGAAATGCTGAATAAGCTCCATGTCGTTGCCGATTATGAGGGTCGGAGTCTGAATAGTCAGGTTCTGATTTTGATTCGTGAGAGTATCGC
>JAFQTS010000035.1 GCA_017408915.1 Oscillospiraceae bacterium
GTCCTGCAAATATTCTCTTGTACGACTCACAGCGCCACCTCCTTCTCGGTCAAATACGCTACCTGTAGTTTACCACAAGAAGTTTTCTGTGTAAACGGTTGGTAGGCTCTTTATTTTTGAAAAAAACTGTGTTAGAATGAGTTGATTATAACCACGAAAGGAGGCGGCAGACACATGGAATATCTCTCCCACAGCGTGGAGGAGACGGAGGCTTTGGGCTGCCGTCTTGCCCAGCAGCTGAAGGGCGGCGCAGTCATCGCCTGCCGCGGCGGCTTGGGCATGGGGAAAACGGCTCTCACCCGCGGCATCGCCAAGGGCTTGGGTTACGATGGGCGCGTCACCTCCCCCACCTTCACCATCGTCAATGAATATAACGCCTCCACCCCCCTGTTCCACTTTGATATGTACCGCCTTGACAGCAGCGATGCCCTCTTTGACATCGGCTGGGAGGATTACCTCGACCGCGGCGGCGTATGCGTGGTGGAATGGAGCGAGAATGTGGAAGATGCTCTGCCTGCGGACACCATTGTGGTCAGTTTTGCGCGGGGTGAAGCGGACAATGTGCGGCACATTACGGTAACGGGAGGCGGCTTTTAATGAAAGTATTGGCATTGGAAAGCTCTGCCAAGGCCGTTTCCGTGGCAGTTTGCGAAAACGGAATGGTGCTGGCACAGGGCTATCAACATACAGGATTGACCCACAGCGTCACCATGATGCCGCTGCTGGAGAATATGCTGGAAAAGGCATCCATTAAGTTGGAGGATTGCGACATTATCGCTGTGGCGGCAGGGCCCGGCAGTTTTACGGGTCTGCGTATCGGCGTGTCGGCAGCCAAGGGTTTGGCGTGGGCGCTGGATAAGCCCTGCTGCGGCGTATCTACCCTTGAGGCCATGGCAGAGAATGGGCGGAGCTTTGAGGGCACAGTTATCTGCGCCATGGATGCACGCCGTCAGCAGATCTATAACGCCATCTTCACCTGCCATGAGGGTGAGCTGACGCGGCAATGCGAGGATCGCGCCGTGGCACTGGAAGTGGTGGCGGAGGAATTGAAAAACGATCCTGCCCCCAAGCTGGTGCTGGGAGATGGCGCGGCGCTGTGCTGCGAGTATTTGAACGGCCACGGTGTCCCCTGCCGTATGGCGCCGCCCCAACTCCGCTTTCAGCAGGCGGCGGGCGTTGCGCTGGTTGCCCAGCGCATGGCAGAAGAGGGCCGCACCGTGTCGGCGCAGGAGCTGACGCCCATCTATCTGCGCCTTTCTCAAGCAGAGCGTGAGCGGCTGGAGAAGGGGCTGCCCCTGACAGTAGAGGGCAAATAAACAGTATTCCCAAACACACTATATATACTATTACGGAGGAGAAAACAATGTACGGAGAACGCGTTCATGTAATGGATCACCCGCTGGTTGCCCATAAGCTCACCATCATGCGTGATAAGAACACCAGCGTCAAGGATTTCCGCGAGTTGGTGTCTGAGATCGGTATGCTCATTACCTACGAGGCTACCCGCGATCTGCCCTTGACCACCAAGCATATTGAGACCCCCCTTTGCGAGGCAGATATGCCCACGCTGGCAGGTAAGAAGTTTGCCGTGGTGCCCATCCTCCGTGCCGGTCTCGGTCTGGTGGACGGCGTGCTGCGTATGGTTCCCTCTGCCCGTGTCGGTCACATCGGTATGTACCGCGATGAGGAGACCCTTATCCCCCATGTCTACTTCTGCAAGATGCCCAAGGACATTGCTGACCGCGACATCATCATTGTTGACCCCATGCTGGCTACCGGCGGCAGCGCCGTGGAGGCCATTGACGAGATGAAGAAGCTGGGCTGCCGCAACATTAAGCTGATGGTGCTGGTGGCTGCTCCCGAGGGCATCAAGGCCGTCACTGAGGCTCATCCCGATGTGGACATCTACGCAGGCGCAGTGGACAGCCATCTCAATGAGCGTGGCTACATCGTGCCGGGCCTCGGCGATGCAGGCGACCGCATCTTCGGCACCAAGTAAAAACAGCATTTATCGCAGGAAATTCGCAGGATTTCCCTTTACAGACGGAAAATTTTGGCGTATAATGTTCCGTAATCACACTTTATTTGGAAAGGCGGTGCCTCAATGAGCGACTTTACACGGAAATTCAATACCGCAGAGGATCGGGAAGTGCAGGTTCAGCATGTGCTGACCTCAGTGTATGAGGCACTGAAGGAGAAGGGTTACGACCCCATCAACCAGTTGGTGGGCTACATCATCTCCGAGGACCCCACCTACATCACCAACCATAACGGCGCACGCACGCTGATCTGTAAGATCGACCGTGACGAGCTGCTGCAGGTGCTGCTGCGGAACTACTTGGGAATTTAAGCGAAACGAAACGACCTCTCCGTGATGGAGAGGTCGTTTTTTGTTTAGTCAAATTTTGTTGTCCACTGCTCTCCCCCGTGATAGGCGGCAAAGCACATACGAATCTGCTCCTCGGTGTTCTTTTCCACTGCCAACAACGGCAGCGCATCCTCGGAGAAATACGCAAACCCCGTAGTTTCAATATTCTCCTCGAACTGCCCGCCCAGCAGGGCGCAGAGGAAGAAAATCTTGCATACACCATAGGCGTAAGGGGGCTGATTATGCGTATTCCGATCCTGCACGGCGATGATGCGCTGGGGTCGGACATCCAAGCCCGCCTCTTCCTTCACCTCTTTGACGGTGTTCTCCCCTACCGACACGTTCACATCGCACCAGCCGCCGGGGAGCGACCAGCGCCCATCCTTTTCCTGCACCAAGAGGATCTTTTCCCCCTCAAAAATAGCGGCGCGGGTATCAATTTTCGGCGTTTGGTAGCCTGTTTCATTGCAGAACAAGTCTTTCACCGTTTCGGTAGGCAAATCGGATAAGCGCCCCATCATCCCCGCCGCAATCTCGCGGATACGCTGATAGCGCTCTTTGTCATAAGGGTCTTTCCCGTAGGTGAGCCCCGCTTGGGCAAGACTTTGCAGTTCAACGACCCAGTCGAGCCACTGTTTATTCTGAGGCATATGGCCACCTCCTGCACGAATTACTCTCATCGTACCACAAAAGCAATATCATTTCAACACAGGAAGAAACTACCAGCTCTCCCGATTTGACAGCACCCGTTTCTTGTGGTATACTGGCTGTTATCTATGGAATAAATTTGAACGGAGGATTTTATTATGGCAGAAGTGAAAAAGGGCGAAGGCCTTGTTTATAAAAATCATCCCCTGCGCCGCATCGACAATCTGATCTACTACGGTTCTATGGCGGATAAGTATATCGTCATGCTGCAGATTCTGGAGACCAAGAAGGAGCAGGACATGGACGTGGCCACCAAGGTGTCCGTGCAGCTGCAGCTGACCGATCCCGATTTGAAGTCCCGTGACCGCGTGGTGAAGAAGTCTGAGAAGAACAGCCTCTATGCCGCCATGGACGTGGGCTGCATTTGGCTGGAGCGCGCTCTGGCAGGTAAACTGTAATGAAGCTTTCCCGCAAACTCCTCAGCGCCGCAGCACTTCTCCTTTGTTTCGCTTTGTTTATCACGCTGCTGCCCACCACGAAAGCGTGGGCGGTGCAGACCGCCAAAACGACAGAAAGTTCCTTCTCCGATGAGGACTTGGACGTGATGCGCAAGGCGTTGACAGCAGGTGTGGAAGTTCGCGGCAAAAAGCCCGAGCTGCCCCGCCTTCTCCCCAGCGACACCACGGTGAAGGCCGTGGGTAAGGTGCTGGAAAAAGACCTTCCCCTCTACTTTAAGAATACCGAGGACAGCGCCGTGTATGTCTACCTCCCCCAGGAGGCCATCGTGTCGGTGCTGGAGGACTGCGAAGAGAAATTCCGCGTCAGCTACAATAACTGGACGGGTTTTGTCAGCGCAGAAGCCATCGAGCTTTTCAAGCGCAACGATACCTTCGCCTGCTATGGCGTGGTGGACACGGAGGAATTGAGCGTGTACGCCGAGGCTGTGGCGGAAAATGAAACTGCCGAGCCTGTTGCTACGCTCACAGGCGGCGCGCGCATTGAGGTGAGCGCTTTCCGACAGGGTTGGTTTGCCATCAAGAGCGGCGACATTGAGGGCTTCGTCTCCGGCGACAGCCTCGACTTGACCCTTGAAAAAGAAGCGCCCAAGCCCGTGGTGAAAACACCGCCCAAGGAAGAGAAGAAAACTGAAGGAACGGCCAAGGAAGAGGCTGACAGCAAGACCGAGGACAGCAGTTCCCCCGTGGTCAACGGCAGCGGCAGCGACATCGCCTCCTTTGCCATGCAGTTCGTGGGCGTTCCCTATGTGTACGGCGGTGCGTCCCCCAGCGGCTTCGATTGCTCCGGCTTCACCCGCTATGTGTTTGCCCAGTTCGGCGTAAAGCTGCCCCACGGCGCAACGCCCCAGCTCAAGAGCGGCGCGGAGGTGTCCCGCGACAATCTCCAGCCCGGTGATTTGGTGTTCTTCCAAGGCACTTACGCCACTTCTTCCGCAGCAAGCCACTGCGGCATCTACATTGGGGACGGACAGTTTATCCACTCTGCCTCCAGCGGCAATCGTGGCATCACCATCTCCAACCTCAGCGACTCCTACTATTCCCGTCACTATCTGACGGCACGTCGCGTTGCGGTGTAATGAACATAAAAAAGCCAACCCTCGCGGGTTGGCTTTTTTGCGTCTTTATTGGCGATTTTTAGAAGCGGCGAGGGTATTGCACATAAGCTGGGCGCGGGTCAGCGGGCCTACGCCGCCGGGGACGGGGGTGATGTAAGAGGCTTTTTCAGCGACTTCGCCGTACAGCACATCGCCGCAGAGTTTGCCGTCGGCTCCCCGATTCATGGCGACATCCACCACCACAGCGCCCTCCTTCACCATGTCGGCGCTGACGAGGCCAACGCGGCCCACAGCAGACACGAGAATGTCGGCGCGGCGGCATTCCTCCGCCAAGTTGGGGGTCTTGGAGTGGCAGATGGTGACGGTGGCATCCCGCTGCAGCAGCAGCTGGGCCATAGGCTTACCCACAATGTTGCTGCGACCCAGCACCACGCAGTGCTTCCCCGCGGGGTCGATGCCGTACTCATCCAGCAGCGCCATGACGCCGCCGGGGGTGCAGGGCAGGAAGCGGGCTTTCCCCTGCACCATAGCGCCCACATTTTCCGAGGTGAAGCAGTCCACATCCTTCTCGGGGGCGATGGCGCGGATGGCACTTTCCTCGCTGAGGTGCTTGGGCAGCGGCAGCTGCACCAAGATGCCGTCCACCTCGGGAGCGTCATTCATTTGGGCAATCAGCTCCAAAAGCTCCGTCTCGGTGGTGTCGGCGCTCAAGTGATAATCAAGGCACAAAAAGCCACAATCGGCGCAGTCCTTTTCCTTATTGCGGACATAGACGGCAGAGGCGGGGTCGTCACCCACCAAAATGACCGCCAAACCGGGCTTGCGAGGCAGGGCGGCGCTCTCTTTCGCCACGGTTTCCTTCATTTTCGCGGCAAGAGCCTTGCCGTCGAGAATCACTGCGCTCATACCTCTTCCTCCTCTTTCACTTCTTCTGCGGGGGCTGCCTCTGCTGCCTTGCGGGCGGCGAGGACATTGACGAAGAGTTCTTCCTTCTTATGGGGATGGAGTTTGATATGGTAGAAAAGCATGAAGGCCGCCACAAGCACCATCACCACGGACACCGCTTGAGATACACGGATGGGCTGACCGAACAGCTCCCAGCCGAAGAGATAGAGGCTGTCGGTGCGGAGACCCTCGATCCAAAAGCGACCGAAACCGTACCACAGGAAGTAGAACCACGTTACCTCGCCGTCAAACTCGCGGTACTTCTGCACGAAGAGCACGATAATGAGAAGGCCGATGATGTTCCACAGGCTTTCATAGAAGAAAGTAGGATGGACTTCGATAAACGAGCCGTCGCGGAGCAACAGACGCATGCGGCAGAAGATGTCCGTCTCCGCGCCGAAGGCCTCGCGGTTCATGAAGTTGCCCCAGCGGCCTACGGCCTGACCGATGAGCATACCCATCATTACCAAGTCCGTCATGGCAAAGAAGCTGATTTTCTTAACGCGGGTGTAGAAGAAGATCACCAACAGCACGGCGATGACGCCGCCGTAGATGGCGAGACCGCCGTCCCACACGGCGATGGCCTCACCCCAGAGGAACTTGCCATCGCTGTCGCGGAACAGGTCGAGATAGAAAATCACATAGTAAAGGCGTGCGCCAATGATGCCGCAGGGGATGCCCCACAGGAGGCAGTCGAAGATATTATCCTCGCTAATGCCGTATTTTTCCTTCTGTCTCATGCAGAACAGCACTGCCAGCACCAAGCCGAGGGCGATGATAATACCGTACCAGTACACACCGCCGCCGATGTTGATGGCTTTGGAAGAGGCGGTGAATGTCCAATCGCCGAAGAGACCGGGGAAGGCGATGGGACTGTCGTGCATGACGGCAGTATTCATGTTGATCATTCTGCTTCCTCCTCTGCTAAGGGGTCGATGATGGAGATGGCGCAGCGCTCGGCTACCAGGTTATCGCGGATGAAGGCCACCACATCCTCACGGGTGATACTGTCGAACACCTCGGGGAAGCGGAAGGGGTCATAGCCGCGGAATTGGGCTTCCACCACGGAGACGGCGATATTCTCAAAGCTGTTGAGACCCTTGAGGGTAGAGCCGAAGTTGGCGTTCTTAAGGCGCTGATAGTAGTCCTCGTCCACGCCCTCCTCCGCCACACGCTTGGCCTCGGCGAGGATGGCATCCAGCACTGCGTGGGGGTTGGGGGTATCGCCGCCGAGATAGACGTAGGCAGCACCGGGCAGCAAATCGTAGCTGCAGCCGAAAGAGCTGTTAATGAGCCCTTCGCTATAAAGACGGGCGTACAGGGGGCTGGACTCGCCCAGCAGCACATCAATAGCCAAATCGCCTAAGAGATTATTGCGCATCTGTGCCTCGCCGCCATGCTGGGGAGGACATTTGAAGCCTGCCATAAAGGTGGTCATAGCCACCTCCATTTGGCAGCGGGTCTCCTTCTCATTGGGAACGAGAGGCTCTTCTGCGCCGTAGTCACGCTCTACCGTCACTGCGGCGGTGTCGGGGAACAGTTCGCCAGCGAGGGAGAGGATCTTTTCCTCCTCCACATCGCCCACCACCACGAGGCACATATTGGCGGGGTTATAAAAGGCCTTATGGCAATCGTAGAGGGTTTGGGCGGTGATGTGGGAGATGCTCTCCACACTGCCTGCGATGGGGGTACGGGCGGGGCTATTTTTATACAGCGCCTGCATCAAGCGCTTGTAGCACTGCCACTCGGGGTTATCCTCGATCATGCCGATCTCCTGCCCGATGATGCCCTGCTCCTTCTCCACCGACTCCTCGGTGAAGTAGGGAACGGACACGAAGGAGAGAAGGATCTGCAAATTCTCATAGAACTTCTCCGTGGAGGAGAAATAGTAGCAGGTGATGGCGTTGGAGGTGAAGGCGTTGGGCTCAGCGCCGTTGGTGGCCAGCATCTGCAAGGCGTTGCCCTCCTCCGTATCGAACATCTTATGCTCAAGGTAGTGGGCGATGCCTGCGGGGGTGTCCAGCCACTCACCATCGCCAATCTTAAAGCGCATGTCCATGCCGCCGTAAGAAGTGCCGAACAAGGCGTAGGTGCGGCGGAAATCCTTCTTGGGGACGATGCAGACCTGCAAGCCGTTGGGCAGCGTATGGCGGTGGATACTTTCGCCAATGCGGGGATAGGTCATCATCATACGGCTGCCTCCTTTCCTTTGAGGAAGAATACGGTGTCCAGCGTGCAGCTGGCAGCTGCATCGCGGATACGCTGGGGGGTCACTGCCTGCAAGGCAGCGAGAAGCTCCTCGGGGGTTTCGTCAGTGTCGGTGGCGTTTTGACCGAGGTAGTAGTTCTCCTGCGCCCCCTGTGCGTCCTGCAAAGAGGTCAGAGAAGAACACATGGTGGCCATTGCGCCGTCCAGTTCCCAGTCCTCCCACTCGCCGTTGGCGACGGCTTGGAGTTGGGCATTGATTTCCGCCACGGCGGTGTCGTAGTTTTTCGGTTCAATGCCGCAGGCCACCGTCAAAATGCCCTTACTGCGGGCGAAACTGGAAGAAGCGTAGTAGCAAAGGGACAGCTTTTCGCGGACATTCATAAAGAGCTTGGCGTTGCTTGTGCCGCCGAAGAGGAGATTTGCCAAAATCATGGCGGGGACATCGTCGGTAGCGCAGCGCCAGCCCATAGAGAGCTTGCCTTGGGTAATGTCCATCTCCTCGGTGAAGTAGCGGGGCGCGGCAGGGGCGGCCCACTTCTCCATTGCGGGCAAGTCCTTCATCTCGCCACGGGGCAGATTGGCGAAGGCAGCGCGCAGGGCATTTTCCACGCGCTGACGGTCGGCGCTGCCGCAGTAGTACAGCTCCAAACGGGACTGGGCCAGCACCTTGCCGTAATGGTCGTAGAGTGCGGCGGGGGTGATGGCGGCGGTGGACATTTCATCGCCGAGGCGCAGCACGCCGTAATGCTCCTTGGCGCACATCTCCTGCATCAAGCGGACATCGGCCCAATCCTGCTTATCGTTGCGGATGGCGCGGATACCGTCAATGAGATTCTGCTTTTCGCCCTCCACATAGGCGGGGACGAACACGCCGTTTTCCAGCGCAGGAGCGAGGAACAGCTCGCCCAACAGCTCCGCCACAGGCTCAAGGAGCTGCTCGCCACCGGGGGCGTAACGGTCATCGATGAAAGAGGACACAAAGCCCACGCACTGGCGCTCACCCTTCTTGCGGACAGTGTAGTCAATCTGCGCGCCATAGAGGGTATCGAGGGCGGCGGAGAGGGATTCCATGTCGGGATATTTCGCCGTGCCGCGGCGCAGCACCGCAGGCAGCAGGGCGTTCAAAGAGGCCGTCTCCTTTCGAAGCGGCGTGACGAGATGGGCACTCAAAAGACCCGTCTTAAATTTCTGTGCCGAAAGGTGGGTCAAAAACACACCGGGCATAAGTTCACTTCGGTTTTGCATTGGGGTTCCTCCTCAGTGTAATTTTCTTCTAATTGGTATAGTATACACCAAAATGGCACTAATGAAAAGAGGGAATTGCAACAGCGGGACTTTCCGTGTATACTGAGGAAAGCAACAAGGAGGTATTCCCTATGAACAAAACCTTCAAATTGGAAACTACATCGTTCTTTCTCCATATCTTCGCCATGGCGGCGATGCTGTGCGACCATCTGTGGGCTACCCTTGTGCCGGGGAACGACTGGCTCACCTGCGTGGGGCGGCTGGCTTTCCCCATCTTTGCCTTTATGCTGGTGGAGGGTTACTGCCACACGAAGAATCTAAAGAAATACGCCCTGCGGCTGTTCCTCTTCGCCCTTCTCTCTGAAATCCCCTTCAACCTCATGGCGGGCGGCAGCATCTTCTATCCCCTCCATCAAAATGTCCTGTGGACGTTCCTTATCTCTTTGGGTCTCGTTCACTGGAACGGGAAGATGCAGGGAAAAAAGCTGTGGCTGCGGATTCTGGTGGGCTGCGCCACGGTGGTCATCGGCTATGTGGCAGGTCTCCTCACTATGGTGGACTATCTCCACGCGGGGATTTTAACGGTGCTGGTGTTCTACTTCTTCCGTCAGCGGAAGTGGTGGTGCTACCTCGGACAAGTGCTGTGCCTTTGGTTCATTCACTGGGAAATGCTGGGTGGCTTCGGCTGGGACTTGGGCGCATTCTTCCTCCCGCGACAGGCGCTGGCGCTCCTCGCCCTTATCCCCATTTGGCTCTATCGTGGCAAGCAGGGACACCACAGCCGCACGTTCCAGTACATCTGCTACGCTTTCTATCCCCTGCACCTGCTGATTCTCGGTTTGGCAATGAAGCTGTGAGTTCTCCCTTGACGAGTGTGTCTTGATAGGTGTATACTTTTTATGTATTGATATTCATGAAGGAGTGACCGCCTATGACCGCCATTGAGCGCCGCAACGCCATTTATCAAGTTCTCTCCGCCGACACGCCCATCAGTGCCACGGCGCTGGCAGGTCGCTTCGGTGTTACCCGTCAGGTGGTGGTGGGCGACATTGCCCTTCTCCGTGCCGAGGGTCGCAGCGTGATTGCCACGCCCCGTGGCTACATCATTCCCGTCCCCGACGGGTTTCTCCGCACCATTGCCTGTGTCCACAACGCAGCACAGACCCGTGACGAGCTGAACGCCATGGTGGACTGCGGCTGCACCGTCATTGATGTGGTGGTGGAGCATCCTGTTTACGGGCAGCTGACCGCGCCGCTGGCTATCTCCAGCCGCTACGATGTGGAGCAGTTCATCGAGAAGATGGCTTCCGCTTCCGCCTCTCCCCTGTCCGCCCTCACCGAGGGCATCCATCTCCACACCCTCTCCTGCCCCGATGGGCAGGTGTTTGACCATCTCCGCGACAAGCTGCGGGAAATGGGGATGCTGTTTGAGTAACTTCCCCTATTGACAAATTTTTCAAAGGTTCTATAATAGAGTGTACAGGTGTCAAGACACCTGTACACTCTACTTTTTTGTGAGGTATAGAGAAATGAGTAAAGTCAAGGCGTTTTTGAAGCGGAAGGACATCGTTTTCTCCGCCAAGCGCTATTTTATCGATGCCATGTCCGCCATGGCACAGGGTCTTTTCTGCTCGCTGCTGATCGGCACCATCATTAAGACGCTGGGACAGCAGCTGAATCTCCCCTTCATGGTGGAGATGGGCGGCTTCGCCTCAGCAATGGCTGCGCCCGCTATGGCCGTCGCCATCGGCTACGCCCTGAAAGCGCCGCCTTTGGTGCTGTTCTCCCTCGCCGCTGTGGGACAGGCTGCCAACACCATGGGCGGCAGCGGTGGCCCGCTGGCGGTGTTCTTCATCGCCATTATCGCCGCGGAAATCGGTAAGGCCATCAGCAAGGAAACCAAGGTGGATATTCTCGTAACGCCTTTTGTCACCATCTTTGCAGGTGTGGTGGTGTCCTACGCCATCGCGCCCCCTATCGGCGCTGTTGCCAACGCTTTCGGTACGCTGATTAACCACACCACGGCGCTGCAGCCCTTCTGGATGGGCATCGCCGTGTCGGTGCTGGTGGGTATCGCGCTGACGCTGCCTATCTCCTCTGCCGCTATCTGCCACACCTTCGGTCTTGTGGGCTTGGCAGGCGGCGCTGCCGTGGCAGGCTGCTGCGCTCAGATGGTGGGCTTCGCCGTCATGAGCTTTAAGGAAAACCGCTGGGGCGGCATCGTGTCGCAGGGCTTGGGCACCAGTATGCTGCAGATGGGCAACATTGTCCGCAATCCCCGCATTTGGATCCCCCCCACGCTGGCCTCTGCCGTCACTGGCCCCATCGCCACCTGCGTGTTCAAATTGCAGATGAACGGCGCGCCTGTGAACTCGGGTATGGGCACTTGCGGCCTGTGCGGCCCTATCGGCGTGTGGACAGGCTGGGTTGCCCCCAGCGAGAAGGCTGTGGAAATGTTCAATACCGTTGCCATCTCCCCCACCGCTATGGACTGGATCGGCTTGCTGCTGATCGCCATCGTCCTCCCCGCCGTGCTGACCCTCTTGTTTGCTTGGCCTCTCCGCAAGATGGGCTGGATCAAGGACGGCGATTTGAAGCTGGATCTGTAATCACCAAAAAGCACCGCCTGCGGGCGGTGCTTTTTCTTCTTAATACTGCGCCAGCAGTGCTTCGCAGCCTTCCAACACATCGCGGTAGGTGTCCTCGAAGTTGCCCGTGTACCACGGGTCGGCTACTTCCTGCCCTGCGCGGGGCGTGAAGTCCAAGAGAAGGTGCATTTTCCCCTCCCGATCCTCGCCGCAGATGCGCTCAAGGCGGCGCAGGTTGTCACGATCCATGACGATGAGGAGGTCGTAGTATTGGTAGTCCCCCGCCGTCACCTGCCGCGCCGTTTTGCCTGCGCAGGAGATGCCTACTTGGGCCAGCTTGCGGCGTGTGCCGTGGTGGACACCGTTGCCGATCTCCTCGCGGCTGACGGCGGCAGAGGCAATCTCAAAGTCACCGCTGCGGCCTGCTTTGGCTGCCAAATCTTTCATGACGAACTCAGCCATGGGGCTTCTGCAGATATTGCCGTGGCAGATAAAAAGGATCTTGGTCATTGCACGTTCCTCCAAGAATGGTTTTTGCTATTATAGCACAGGCCGCAGGAAATGGGAAGGTGGAAAACACCGCATACGGGCGGGATTGAAAATGCGGCGAATTTGGTGTACACTTAGGAAAAAGAGGTGAGTGGGTAATGAAACAAACGAAACGGATGGCCATGTGCGGCATGATGGTCACGCTGATCGTGCTGGCAGATATTACCTTGATGCTCTACGACTTCGTGCTGCCCCACGTGGAGTGGATCATGGCGAAAAAGCTCGGTAAACCGATGAAAAAGTGACAAAAAGTTCCCGTCTGCCACGCAGACGGGAACTTTTTTAATCGCAAATGTTTATCAAATTGTTTTCTATGCTGTATTTGTTGCAGTTTTACATCAAATTATGGTGCTTCCTATCACTTTTATCTGTATTATTTCCTTTTGCAGGAAGAACTTCGTCCAAATGTTGCTCACAGGTTGTCCACGCCTTCGCGCTTGAGGGCAGAATCGATCAGTTGGTTAATATACACATTGATGGATACTCCGTGCTTATCAGCGCAGGCCTGCACCTTCGCCTTCTTCCCCTTGGGGACACGAAGGGCGATGCGCTCAACAGTATTGGCTTCATATTTTTTTGATGCACGAGCCATTGCTTCTTTTCGCGACATAGGCATCCCCCTTTCTTGGGTTATTGTAGCAAAGATACAGTAAATTTGCAAGAGGAATCAAACAGCACTGTGCTTCTTGAGAGGTAATATGTAAAGGGTGGTTTCTCCACCCGAATACATATGACTGCGGCTCATTTGTGGTGAATTGAAAAGCAGTTATAGGAAAGGAGTAGAAAAAGCCTTATAACCGCTACAAATTCAACACA